>NZ_JBHXRX010000057.1:0-54420 GCF_042714995.1 Streptomyces sp. NPDC058665 | reverse complement strand
CTGGCACGGCACCTCGCCGCGTTGCCGAAGTGCCCACAGGAAACCGCCCTGCGGGCACTTCGGCGCCTTGCGATGCACCGCGCCAGACGCTCCGGGCTTCTCCGCGAAGATCCACCGGACAGGACCTAGGTAACGCCGGGGCGTACCCAACTGGTGCAGAAGACGCCCGACCGGCCCGGTGTACGGTCCTCCGGTGGCGCCTGCCCGCAGGCGCGGAACCACCGTTTGCGCCCGTCGTCCCGGGCCAGCGCCGCCGGAGTGTCCCGGCCTTCGGCGATCGGCTGCACCCCGCACTGCCGCCACTCGGCCTGGTCCTGCGGATCCTCGACGTACGTCCAGTCCAGCCACAGGCGGTCCATCGCGGAAGCGCTCTCGGTGAGCCGCCCCCACACGATCCAGCCGTGCTCCGGATGCGACTGGGTGCGGGTCTCGATCCAGCGGTCGGGCCGCGGCGAGCCCGGCGGTCCCGGCTCCCGCCCGAGCGAGAGCGAACGGGTCCCGGGGTCGGGCTTCAACCCCTCGGCGCACCGCCCGAGTTCATAGCCGGGCGGAGTCCGCGCGGCGGCCGGTTCCCCCGTCGGCCGCCCCCACAGGTCGACGAACGTCCCCGCGACGAAGGAGGTGGCCAAGGCCAGCGCGATCAGTCCCGCGCGCAGAGCGGGTGACCAACTCCGGGGCCTCGGGACCGGGATGCCGGTGGAGCGGTCCTCCGGTGCCACGAGGTCCACGGACGGCACGGGTTCCGCCCCGCCGACGATCTCGCCGACCGCTGGCCCCACCGGTTCGCCGGGCGACTCGCCCATCGCTGACACCAGATGCAGCCAGGCCCGCTCCCAGCCTTCGATCTCGGCCGTGGCCGCCTCGACAGAGCGTCCCGCGGAGATCAGACAGCCCGCGACGAAGGAGCGCACCAGCGACAGCCGTGGCGGGATCTTCGGATATCTGGCGGTGACCAGATTGGACAACGTGCTGCGGGCGATGGCCTGTTGCCCGGCGTCGCTCGCCCCCGCGTTGATGTCCTTGTACGACGGCGCCCCGCACGCCTCGCGCAGTTCCATGAGGGCGGCATGGAACTCGCGAGGCGTCCGGGCGTCGAGGGGCGGCTGAGGGATGTCCGTCCGGGTACTCATGTCACCCAGCGTGCCGGGAGGGCCCCCGGCCCGCCACGCGATTCGGCCCGCGCCGAAATCCGCAGGTCGGGGCGGGGACGCGATCAGAATCTCACGGTCGCCCACAGGACGCGGTGGTCGGAGTGGGCGTCGTTCACGTCATGTCCGACGTGCTCGACGTGCGGAGAGGCGAAGATGTAGTCGATCTTCTGAAGGCTGTCGTGCGTGCGCTCACCGCCGCGGCAGGGTTCCGCCGCGGGAAAGGGCCGCTCGCGGATGTCGTTCCCGCAGTGGCTGAACAGTTCTTTCAACTCGCCCTGGGCGCCGTTGCCGTAGTCCGGATGGTAGAAGTGGTCGGCCGTCCCGGACATGGGGTCGTCGTTCATGTCCAGCCCGACGAACCGCGTGTACGCGCCGTACGAGTCCCGGAGAATGCCCTTCGCGACCGACGCCTCGTGACGACGGGCCACTTGCTCCGCGTCACCACCGTCCTTGGTGAGGTGGGCGGTACAGACGACGGTGTTGATCCGCTGCGAGGTCACGCACTGCATCTGCCGGTGCTCGCCCCCCTCGGGCGTCTCCAGATCGTGCGGGGCGGCCGGTCCCTGGTCGAAACCGAGATCCGTTCGGTACAGGATCGCGGTGCCGAACGCGGCCCGGCCCTGCGGGTCTTCGGGATGCTTGCACCTGGCCGCGCCACCGGGCTCGTCCTCATGCCTCACCTGGCGGAAGGCGATGTCGTACTCGGGGACGGCACTGTCCTTGGCACGCGCCAGGTCGAGCCCCGTCTCCACGAGACGGTTCCAGTCGTCGCAGGACTCCTGGATCGTGACGAAGGCGGGTTTACGCGTCCTCACGCTCGCGACGAACGCCGCCGGGCCCCCGGCCTTCTTGCTCCAAGTGGCGTGCCCGCCCGCCATGTTGAACTGACCCACGACGTAGGTCGACTTCGCGACCTCCCCGCCACCGACCTCGTCACCGCCACCGCCTTCGCCGTCCGGCGGTCCGGTCGCTCCGCAGTCCGGGATCTCCGCCCCGTTGACATCCTTCGCCTCGTCGTCGTCCCACTTGGCGAGCCCGAAAGCGGACACGTACTGCCCCCGCCAGGTGCTCCCGGTGTCCAGATCGGTCCTCAGCCACCACGAGTTGTACGCGTCGCCCTCCTGGACCCTGGGCCCACCGACCTTGCAGTACACGTAGTTCTCGCCCGCGCGCAGCGTGCCCGTAGGCTCCCCGGCGCCGGGCTCCGTGTAGCCCGGCAGGTCCTTGAAGGTGGTCACGGTGTACGTCTGCGCCGAGCCGGCCGCCTGCCCTCGGATCTCCTGCCCCCGGGCTTTCTCTCCCCCCTTGCCGCCGCCCCCGCTTCCCCCGCAGGCCGACAGCGCACCCACGAGAAGTACCGCGGCCACCACACGGACCGTCCGTCGCCTCATGCCTGCTCCCGCTTCCAGAGGGTCAGTTCGAACCGGAGATCCGGATACAGGTTGTTGGTCTCCTGCGCCCCGAGGAATTTCAGCCAGGCGACGTTCTCCTCGTCGGTGATCACGCAGAACGTCTGCCCGTTACGGAATTCCTCCGCGTCCATGTCACCGACGGCCTCCAACCGCGCCTGTGCCATGCACTCCTCGTGGTCCGACGGCCGGCTCGGCGGCCCCGTACCGAAGTTCCTGCCGCCCATCTCGACCTGCTGGCTCTTGCAGTCGCCGTACTCAAGTTCGTTGGCGTTGGTGATGTCGTCGTTCGTTTCGGGCACGTCGAGATCGACGCCGTTCACACCACAGGCACTGGACGGGAAAGGCAGCGTGAGCGGCTGCTTGTCCACGACCTTGGTGAGTTGTCCGGCGCCTCCGCCGCCGTCCGGGCTCCCGGACGGCGAGGCCTCGCCGTCCGGGGACCCGGAAGCCGTCGGCTTCTCCCCGGCGCCGCCCTCGTCGCCCGGTCGCTGCGGCCGGGCGTCCTTCGACGGGCTGCCGGACGTGTTCTCCGGCCAGACCGCGACGGCTGTCGCGACCCCGAGCGCCACCGCGCACACCGCCGTGACCACGGCGAGAGCCGGGGAGCGCCGCCGTCGGCCGTCCGGCGCCGTGGTCGTCGGGTACGGCCCCCGCGCGGGCGGCCCGGGAGGTACGGGGCGGGCGGGCCCCTGGGTGGGCAAGGCCGCGAAGGCCCGCCCCGGGTCGACGGGCCCGGCGTCCACCTCCCGGGCCGCGACGGCGGCCCGTACCGGAGCCGGCAGCCACAGGGCGCCGCGCCGCAGCGCCGTACCCCCCGACGCCTGTACGCACGCGGCGATCACGTCGTGCGTACGCGACCGCCGGGCCGCGTCGGTCTCCAGGCACGCCGCGACGATCGGCACCAGCGTCGCCGGGCACCCCGACAGATCGGGCGGCTCGTGCATGATCCGGTACGCGACGGTCATCGGCGGACCTTCGCCGTACGGATGCCGTCCCGTGGCCGCGAAGTACGTGAGCAGCCCCAGCGGGAAGATGTCGAGGGCCTGTGTGTGCGGCTCGGAGCCGGAGATCTGCTCGGGCGCCATGTAGTCGAGGGTGCCGACCGACTGACCGGTCCCGGTGAGCGACGTCCCGTACAGCGCGGACGCGATCCCGAAATCCAGCACCTTCGGTCCGTCCATGGTGAGAAGCACGTTGGACGGCTTGAGATCGCGGTGGATGATCCCGGCGTCGTGCACGGACTGCATGCCCTCCGCGATCCCGGCCATGAGCAGCAGGACCGTGTCGACGGGCAGCGGGCCGTGTTCCAGCACCGCCCGGTCCAGTGGGATCCCGGCGGCGTACGCGGTGGCGAGCCACGGTCGCCCGCCGCCCGTCCGTGAGTCCGTCACCGGGAGCGTGTAGTGCCCGCGCACCCGGCCCGCCAGAGCCACCTCACGCTCGAAGCGGGAGAGGAAGCCCGGGTCGTCGGCGTGATCACGCCGGATCACCTTCAGGGCGACGGGCTGCCCGCCCGGCGAGTACGACAGATAGACGGTGCCCATCCCGCCTTCCCCGATCCGACCGTGCAGCCGGTACCCGTCGATCTCCGGGGGGTCCTGCGGCTGGAGCGGCTTCACCGGCGCGGAGCCGTCGGACCCCGCGGAGTACCGCGGGCGGGGAGGCTGTCCATCGGGGGCCGTCGGGGTGTACCCGGCCATGTGCGTGCCCTTCTGCGTCACGTGCGAGTGGGCCTCGATTTCTCCCACGTGAGGGCGGCGCCCCGGCAGGGGGTTCGGCGATCGGCCGCACGGACCCCCGAAGACCCGCTGCCCGCAGCCCGGTTCGGCATGCCGAACCGGACACCGCGTCGCGCCGAAGGACGGGCGGACACGGTCCGGTCAGCGGGCCGCGACGGCTCGGCGAGCGAAGATCTCGACGTGCTCCGTGAGGAGAGCATCACCTACGCTGCGAAGCTCACCCATGACTGGAGACGCCGATGGGCGCGATGAACGAACTGCTCAACCTCACGGTCGTCGGCGACCTGTCCCGACGGCTGAACGGCGTCACCAACGGTCGTCATCTCTCCGCGATCACGGCCGGTCAACTGGAGCCGCTCAGCCTGCGCGAGCGGACCGACCTCGTCTCGCGGACCCTGCTCGACACCCTGCCGCCCGGCTACCGCGACACCAACGCGATCGTCCGCGGTCTGCTCGAAGACCCGTCGTTCGACGGCTGGGCCGTGTGGCCGGTCGGTGAGACCGTCACGACCCTCGCGCTCGCCGACGGAAGCGCGGACGCCTACGACGACGCCCTCGCCCTGATGGCCGAGCTGACCCCGCGACTCACCAGTGAGTTCCCGATCAGACGGCTGATCGAAGCCGACCCCGCCCGGGCCCTCGCCGCCGCGCTCGGGTGGACGGACCATCCGGACGCGCATGTACGCCGCCTCGCCAGCGAGGGCACGCGTCCCTATCTGCCCTGGGCGATCCGGGTACGCGCGCTGCTCGCCGATCCGTCCGCGACCGGGCGGATCCTCGACGCGCTCTACCGCGACCCCAGCGACTATGTGCGCCGTTCCGTCGCCAACCACCTCAACGACCTCAGCCGCCTCGATCCCGAACTCGTCGTCATGACGGCCACCCGCTGGCTGGCCGATGCCGCGACGACGACCCCCTCCGTGGTCAGGCGCGGGCTGCGCACCCTGATCAAGAAAGGCCACCCGGGCGCGCTCGCCCTCCTCGGCTTCGCGCCGGCCGATGTGGTGGTCGGGGAGCTCGAACTCGGGGTGTCCGTCGTCGACTTCCCCGGAGAGCTGGGGTTCACCTTCACCGTCACCAACGCGGGGGGCGCACCGTCCGACATCGCCGTCGACTACGTCGTGCACTACGTGAAGAAGGACGGCCGCCTCGCCGCGAAGGTCTTCAAGCTGGCCACCCGGCACCTCGCGGTGGGCGAGACGGCCGACTTCGCCGGGCGGCACGTCTTCCGCCCGATGACGACGCGGGTGCACTACCCCGGCACGCACGCGCTTGAGTTGCAGATCAACGGAGAGCGGTACGGCCGCGCGGAGTTCGAGGTACGGTCCCCGGCCACGTAGGACGCGAGTGCGGACCGTGTACGAGGAGTTCGTGGTCCCCGTTCCGGGAGACCGCCGGCCGACCGGCATCCGGTGTCGGGACGGGCGCGGCGTGATCGATAGCCTGCTGGAGGTGCGGACCGGGGAGAGGACCGGTCCCGAGCGCTGCGACCGGCCCGGTCGACCGGCGGAAACAGTGAGGCGAGAGGCCATATGTTCACCACCCGTCCCACCCTCCAAGGCACCTTCGGCATGGTGTCCTCCACCCACTGGCTCGCCTCGCAGTCCGCGATGGCCGTGCTGGAGGACGGCGGGAACGCCTACGACGCCGCCGTCGCCGCCGGGTTCGTCCTGCATGTCGTGGAGCCGCACCTCAACGGGCCTGCCGGCGAGGTGCCGATCATCATCGCCCCCGCCGGAGGCGAGGTCCAGGTGCTCTGCGGCCAAGGCCCGGCGCCCGCCGGGGCCACGATCGAGCACTACCGCTCCCTCGGGCTCGAACTCGTCCCCGGCACCGGGCCGCTGGCCGCCGCCGTGCCCGGGGCCTTCGACGCCTGGATGCTGCTGCTGCGCGATCACGGCACCAAATCCCTGGCGCGGGTGCTGAGTTACGCCATCGGCTACGCCGAGGACGGTCACGCGCCCGTCGAGCGGGTCGGCGAGACCGTGGACAGCGTCCGCGAACTGTTCGAGACCGAGTGGACCTCGTCCGCCGACGTCTACCTTCCCGGCGGCCGGTCCCCGGCGCCCGGAGAGCTGTTCCGCAACCCCGCGCTCGCCGCCACCTGGCGCCGGCTGACCGCCGAGGCCGAGGCGGCCGGCGGCGGCGACCGGGTCGCGCAGATCGAGGCCGCGCGCGACATCTGGCGCCGGGGGTTCATCGCCGAGGCGCTGATACGAGCGTCGGACCGGCCCGCCATCGACACCAGCGGCTCCCGCCACACCGGCACCCTGACCGCCGCCGACCTGGCCGGGTGGTCAGCGACGTACGAGGCGCCCGCGACGTACGACTGGAACGGCTGGACCCTCTGCAAGGCCGCCGGCTGGAGCCAGGGCCCCGCCTTCCTCCAGCAGCTCGCCCTGCTGCCGCCGGCCCCTGAGCTTCCGGCGTACGGCTCCGAGGAGTACGTCCACCTCCTTACCGAGGGCTGCAAGCTGGCCATGGCCGACCGGGAGGCCTGGTACGGCGACGCCGCCGACGTACCGCTCGGCACCCTCCTCTCGGAGCCGTACAACACCGCCCGCCGCGCCCTGGTCGGGAAGAAGGCCTCGCACGAACTGCGCCCCGGCAGCCCCGACGGACGCGAGCCCGTCCTCAGCGCCCACGCCACCGCCGTCGCCGCCGGTGAGGCCGGCTTCGACGCGCTCGGCGTCCCGGCGGCCGGCGCGGGCGAGCCGACCGTCGCCCGCGACGGCGCGACCCGGGGCGACACCTGCCACCTCGACGTGGTGGACCGCTGGGGCAACATGATCGCCGCGACACCGAGCGGCGGCTGGCTCCAGTCCAATCCGGTCGTGCCCGAACTCGGCTTCCCGCTCGGCACCCGCCTCCAGATGACCTGGCTGGAGCCGGGACTGCCGAACTCCCTCACCCCGGGCCGCAGGCCCCGGACCACGCTGACGCCGTCCCTCGCCCTGCGTGACGGCACTCCCGTCATGGCCTTCGGCACCCCCGGCGGCGACCAGCAGGACCAGTGGCAGTTCCACTTCTTCCTGGCCGTCGCGCTGCGCCCGCGGGTACGCGGCGGACTCGATCTCCAGGGCGCGATCGACGCGCCCAACTGGCACAACGACAGCTTCCCCAGCTCCTTCTACCCGCGCGGGATGTGGCCGGGCAGCATCACGGTGGAGCCGTCCATGGACGCGGCAGTAGTAGAAGGGCTGCGCCGCAGGGGCCACGACGTCACCGTCGGCGAACCCTGGTCGGAAGGCCGGCTCTGCGCGGTCGCGAGGGACCCGCGTACGTGCGTCCTGTCGGCCGCGGCCAACCCGCGAGGCATGCAGGGGTACGCGGTGGGCCGCTAGAGCCCCGGATCGGGCCGGTCAGCGGGGGGACGCCGAGCCGCCATCGAGCCGTCATCTCCGCTCCCACCTGGGTTGTCGTACCCCTGTGGTTGTCTTGAGGAATGATCGATGACTTCCTGAACGGTGACCTTTCCGCTGTCGAGGCGGCGGTGCGTGACGCGGCCGCCGCCGAGATCGTGCCGCGCTACCGGCAGCTCGCCGCACACGAGATCGTCGAGAAGTCCGGCCCCCACGACCTGGTGACCAGCGCCGACCGGGGTGCCGAGGAGCATCTGACCGCCGCCCTCACGGCGCTGCTGCCCGGTTCTGTCGTGGTGGGCGAGGAGGCCGTCCACGCCGACCCCGCCGTGTACGGGGCGCTGCGCGGCGACGCGCCCGTATGGATCGTCGACCCGGTCGACGGCACCCGTCAGTTCGTCCGGGGCGAGCCGGGTTTCTGCACGCTGGTCGCGCTCGCCCAGGGCGGCGAGGTGCTGGCCTCCTGGACGTACGCGCCGGTGACCGGCGAGATGGCCACCGCCGTACGAGGACGGGGCGCCCGGTTGAACGGCGTGCCTATCCGCTCCGGTACGCCGGAGCCCGGCGCGGTCCTGGACGTCGCGATCTCCCACCCGGACTACACCACGGCCGAGGAGAAGCGCGCGCTCCTGGGTGTCCGCGACGCCGACGACATCGCCGCCCGGCCGTGCGGCTCGGCGGGGCTGGAGTATCTGGCCGTCGCGCTCGGCACGCTCGACGCCGTCGCCTTCAGCTGGGAGCTGGCCTGGGACCACGCGGCGGGACTCCTTCTGGTGACGGAGGCCGGGGGTGCGCAGCTGACCCTTGCGGGGGAGCCGTTCCGGGTCACGGGCGGCAACGCGCTGCCCTTCACGGCGGCGCGTGACGAGGCGACCGCGCGGCGGATACGGGAGCGCCTGCTGACGGGCGGGCGTACGGCGGAAGAGGCGGGAGCCGGCGCGGGCTCGGCACCGGGAGCCTGAGGCCCGCGCCGCACAAGCACACCGACGCGCCCCCCCCGGCGACCAGCGCCTCCTCCATATCCCTCGCCCCGCCGACAGAGTGTCAGAGGTCAGGAATAGGCTGGATCCTCTGGCCATCGGCTGACGAAGGAGTCCGAAGGTGCCGTCGATGCTCGATGCCGTCGTCGTGGGGGCGGGACCCAACGGCCTGACCGCCGCTGTCGAGCTGGCCCGGCGTGGATTCTCCGTCGCCGTGTTCGAGGCCCGCGACACCGTGGGCGGGGGAGCGCGGACCGAGGAACTCACCCTCCCCGGCTTCCGCCACGACCCCTGTTCGGCCGTGCACCCCCTGGGCGCGGGATCGCCCGCGTTCAACGACATGCCCCTCGCCCGGTTCGGCCTGGAGTGGCTGCACCCCGAGCTGCCGATGGCCCACCCCTGGGACGACGGCACGGCCGCCGTGCTGTCTCGCTCCGTCGCCGAGACCGCCGCCTCCTTCGGCCCGCGCGACGCGGGGGCGTACCGCCGGCTGCTCGCCCCCTTCCTCGGCAAGTGGGACGCGTTCGCGCGGGACTTCATGGCGCTGCCCCCCAGGGGCCTGCCGCACGACACCCTCACGCTCGCCCGCTTCGGCCTCGCCGGGCTCCCGAGCTCCAACCTCCTGATGAAGCGGTTCCACGACGAGAAGGCCAAGGGGCTGTTCGCCGGCCTCGTCGCCCATGTCATCGCCCCGTTGAGTGGGATCGCGACCGGCGGCGTTGGCCTGATGTTCGCGCTCGCCGCGCACGAGAACGGCTGGCCGCTGCCGCGCGGCGGCTCCCAGGCCATCTCGGACGCCCTCGCCGCGTATCTGCTCGACCTCGGCGGCACGATCCACACCGGCTTCGAGGTCAAGCGGCTCGACGACCTGCCGCCGGCCCGCGCGTATGTCTTCGACACCTCACCGACCGCGCTCGCCCGTATCGCGGGGCTCGGCCGGGCGTACGACTCCTACCGCTACGGCCCCAGCGTCTTCAAGATCGACTACGCGCTGGACGGCCCCGTGCCCTGGACGGCGGAGGCGGCGCGCCGGGCCGGCACGGTCCAAGTGGGGCCCACCAAGGGGGAGATCAGTACGGCGCTGGATCTGGCGTACGGCGGCAGCGCACCCGCCACGCCGTTCCTGATCACCGCCCAGCCCAGCCTGGTCGATCCGTCCCGTGCCCCCGCCGGAAAGCATGTCTTCTGGGCGTACGGCCATGTCCCGCACGCCTGGGACGGCGATCTGACCGAGGCGATCGAGCGGCAGATCGAGCGCTTCGCGCCCGGCTTCCGGGACCGCGTCCTGGCCCGCGCGACCGCCGGCCCGCCGGAGCTCGCGGCCCGCAACGCCAACTACGTGGGAGGGGACATCGCCAGCGGCTCGGTGGCCGGGCTCCGGCTGCTGCTGCGGCCCAAGCTCTCGCTGTCGCCGTACAGCACCCCGCACCCCGCGGTCTTCATCTGCTCGTCGGCGACTCCGCCGGGACCCGGCGTGCACGGCATGTCGGGGCAGAACGCGGCGAAGGCGGTCTGGCGCAAGCTGCGCGCGACGGCCTGACCGCGCGGCCCGCGCGGCTCCTTCGCGGGCGGGTCTTCCCCATCAGGCGGGACCCGCCGATTCCTGAGACGCTGTTGGCGTCCGGTGTTCACGGTCGGCACGCCCCGGAGAGGGCGAGAGCCCCCCACTCATCGAGGTCGAGGCGGAGGCCGCCGCCGCGCCGCGTCGTGCGCGCGCAGCCCCACCGACCGCCGCCGGGCCGTCCGCGACGTGCGACGCCACCACCACGAAGAGGGGACACACCGTCATGGCCACCACCATCACCACCACCGACGGCACCGAGATCTTCTACAAGGACTGGGGCACGGGCCGCCCCGTCGTCTTCAGCCACGGCTGGCCGCTCAACGCCGACGCCTGGGACGGCCAGCTCCGTCTCGTCGCCGAGAACGGCTTCCGCGGCATCGCGCACGACCGCAGGGGCCACGGCCGCTCCGGCCAGCCCTGGCAGGGCAACGACATGGACACGTACGCCGACGATCTCGCCCAGCTCCTGGACACGCTGGACATCCGTGACGCCGTCCTCGTCGGACACTCCACGGGCGGCGGCGAGGTCGCCCGCTACATCGGCAAGTACGGCACGTCCCGGGTCTCCAAGGCGCTGCTGCTGAGCTCGATCCCCCCGCTGATGCTGCGGACCGACGCCAACCCCGAGGGCCTGCCCGTCGACGTCTTCGACGGCCTCCGCGCGGGCTTGGCGGCCAACCGCTCGCAGTTCTACGAGGACCTCACGGACACCTTCTACGGCTTCAACCGCCCCGGCGCCGCGATCTCGAAGGGGATGCGCGACGCGTTCTGGCTGTGGAGCATGCAGGTCGGCATCAAGGCGGCGTACGACTGCGTCAAAGTGTTCTCCGAGACGGACTTCACGGAGGACCTCAAGCGCTTCGACGTCCCCACCCTCCTCGCGCAGGGCGACGACGACCAGATCGTGCCGCTCGTGGCCGCCAGTCCCAAGTCGGCCGAGCTGATCAAGGACTCGACGCTGAAGATCTACCCGGGCCAGCCGCACGGTCTGTACGGCGACCACGAGCAGGAGTTCAACGCCGACCTCATGGCCTTCATCAGCTGAGCCGGCCGAGGCGGGAGGACATACGCCGGGCGACCGCGTTACGCGCAGGCAGCACAAGGTCGATGTCGGATTCTCGCCAGCGTCCGGCACACTCCGTGCCGGATGCTTGACGCATGCACACCGACACCGAGCGCTGCTTGCGCGCCGTCCGGTCCAAGGACGCGCGATTCGACGGATGGTTCTTCACCGCCGTCCTGACCACCGGTATCTACTGCCGGCCGAGCTGCCCGGTCGTGCCCCCGAAGGCCGAGAACATGGTCTTCCACCCGAGCGCAGCCGCCTGTCAGCAGGCCGGCTTCCGCGCCTGCAAGCGCTGCCGGCCGGACACCAGCCCCGGCTCGCCCGAGTGGAACGCCCGCGCCGACTCCGTCGCCCGCGCCATGCGTCTCATCCAGGACGGGATCGTCGACCGGGAGGGCGTCACGGGACTCGCCGGGCGGCTCGGCTACTCGGAGCGCCAGATCGAACGGCAGCTGCTCGCCGAACTCGGCGCCGGGCCGCTCGCGCTGGCCCGCGCCCAGCGGGCCCAGACCGCGCGGCTGCTCATCGAGACGACCGCGCTGCCGATGGCGCAGGTCGCCTTCGCCGCCGGGTTCTCGTCCATCCGCACCTTCAACGACACCGTCCGTGAGGTGTTCGCGCTCTCGCCGACCGAGCTGCGGGCACGCGGCTCCCGGCGTTCGGGCACCGCCCCGGCGCCGGCCACCGGGCCTTCGGCCAGGCTTTCTACCGGGTCCGCAGCCCCGTCTTCGACGCCCGGGGTGATCTGTCTGCGGCTGCCCTTCCGCGCACCGCTCAACCCCGACAACCTCTTCGGACATCTGGCGGCCACCGCCGTCCCGGGCGTCGAGGAGTGGCGCGACGGCGCGTACCGGCGCACGCTCGCCCTTCCGTACGGACACGGCATCGTCGCCCTGACGCCAAAGCCCGACCACATCCGCTGCCGGCTCGCGCTGACCGACCCGCGCGATCTCACCGTCGCCATCAGCCGCTGCCGCCGCATGCTCGACCTGGACGCCGACCCGGTCGCCGTCGACGACCAGCTCCGTACCGACCCGCTGCTCGCCCCGCTGGTCGACAAGGCGCCCGGCCGCCGGGTGCCGGGCACCGTCGACGCCGCCGAGTTCGCCGTACGCGCGGTGCTCGGTCAGCAGGTCTCGACCGCCGCCGCCCGCACGCACGCCGCGCGCCTTGTCACCGCGCACGGCACACCCGTGGACGATCCCGAGGGCGGCCTCACCCATCTCTTCCCCACGCCCGCCGAGTTGGCCGCGCTCGACCCCGAAGCGCTCGCGCTGCCGCGCAGCCGCCGCACCACGCTCATGACCCTGGTCGAGGCGCTGGCCGACGGCACGCTGCCGCTCGGCACGGACAGCGACTGGGACGAGGCCAGGGCCCGTCTGCACGCGCTGCCCGGGTTCGGCCCGTGGACCGTCGAGGCGATCGCGATGCGCGCGCTCGGCGACCCGGACGCCTTCCTGCCGACGGACCTCGGGATGCGCCGTGCCGCGTCGGCGCTGGGACTGCCGTCGACACCCGCCGCGCTGACGTCACGCGCCGCCGCGTGGCGGCCCTGGCGCGCCTACGCGGTCCAGTACCTCTGGGCGACCGAGGACCACGCCATCAACGTCCTTCCCGCATAAAGGAGTTCACCGCATGACCACCGGCATGAACAGCCGATCGCACACCGTGGCCGACAGCCCGTACGGGCCGCTGACGCTCGTCGCCACCGACGGGGTGCTGAGCGGTCTCTACATGACCGAGCAACGCCATCGCCCGCCGCAGGAGAGTTTCGGCGCGAGCGACGCCCGGCCGTTCGGCGAGGTGATCGACCAGCTAGACGAGTACTTCGCCGGCGAGCGCACCGAGTTCGACCTGCCGCTGCGGCTGCACGGTACGCCGTTCCAGCGCAGCGTCTGGGAGCAGCTGCTGACGATCCCGTACGGCGAGACCCGCTCGTACGGTCAACTGGCGGGCGCGCTGGGCAAGTCGGGCGCGTCGCGCGCGGTCGGACTGGCCAACGGCAAGAATCCGGTGGGGATCATCGTGCCCTGCCACCGGGTGATCGGATCGACCGGCGGCCTCACCGGTTACGGCGGCGGGCTGGACCGCAAGCAGCGCCTGCTGGTCTTCGAGGGCGCGGCGGACGCGCCGCCCGCCGACACGAGGGCGGGCACGGCGGGCACGCTCTTCTGACGCCCACGCGCCCACGCCCCCAACGCGCCCGCCCCGCCCGCTCAGTTCGCGTGGAACCGCTTCAGCAGTTCGGGCAGCGCCGTACCGATCGGCTCACGGATGACCTCGTCGGCCTGCTCGTCGTACGGCGTCGGCTCGGCGTTCACGATCAGGAGCCGCGCGCCGTGCTCGGCAGCGATCCCCGCGAGCGAGGCGGCCGGCTGTACCTGGAGGGTCGTGCCGACGGCGATGAAGACCTCGCACGCCTTGGTGATCGACAGGGCCTGCCCGAGCACCTGCGGATCAAGCCGTTGGCCGAACATCACCGTCGCCGACTTCAGGACGGCACCGCACTCGGTGCACGGCGGGTCGTCCTCGCCCGCCTCGACCCGGGCCATCGCCTCCTCCATCGTAGAGCGTGCGTGGCACCCGGTGCAGACCACCGCCCGCGCCGTGCCGTGCAGTTCGAGCACCTTGCGGGCGGGCGTACCGGCGAGCTGGTGGAGCCCGTCGACGTTCTGCGTGATCACCCGGACCTCTCCGTCGACCGCCCGGTCGAGCTCGGCGACGGCGCGGTGCGCCACGTTCGGCCGGGCACGGAAGGCCGGGCTGTCGCGGCGCATCAGCCATGAGCGGCGGCGGACGTCCGGGTCGTTCATGTACGTGTCGTACGTGACGAGCTTCTCGGCCGCAGGATTGCGCCGCCACACACCGTTCGGACCTCGGTAGTCGGGAATGCCGGAGTCGGTGGAGATCCCGGCGCCGCTGAAAATCGCGACGAGAGTCATGCCGCGAGGGTACTCAGCGGTGCCGGGAAGGAGCGACCCGATAAGCGTCGGCCCGGCCTTAGTGAAGGTGCCCGCTGTGACTGATGTGTCCGACGTGTCCTGGGTGCGGCGCGTGGCCCGGGTAGTCGGAGGGGTCGGTCGTGCCGTCGGCCGCCGCCGTGGGGACCGGGGCGAAGGGGGTCGGCACCTCGCCCGTCCAGCGGTTCATCACGGCCTTGCCCGTCTGCTTGGTGACGCCGTCCTCCACGATCGTGCCCGCCTCGGCGAGGTAGTACCGGCCGTCGTCCAGCGACACCAGACCGTACTGGCCGGTCGACTCCCAGCCGTACGTCCCGGACGCCGGGTGGTGCAGCCCCCGCGCGAGGAGCGGCAGCAGCCGTCCGCGTTCCGGCTCCGGCTGGCCGGCGACGGGCCCGGAGACCGGGTGCTTGGAACCGTCCAGGACGAAGAGCGAGTAGTTCGGGAACTGCGTCTTGGTGCCCTTGTACGCGGCCAGCAGCCAGTTGCCGGTGTACGCGTCGTAGTCGAGGTTCTGCACGCCGTACGTGGTGTTGCCGGTGTAGCTGAAGTACTTGCCATCGGGCGCGGCGGGGCCGCTGGTGTGCGGGTCCGCCTCGGTGAGCGGGCGCTCGTACTTCTTCCAGCGCCGGATGTCGTACTGGAGCAGGACCTGGTTGTCGTTGTCCTGCCGGGAGGTGTTGGCGTAGACGCCGTACGCGACGGTGAGCAGCTGGGTGCGCGGGGCGCCGTGCTCGCCGCCGGGGCGCCTGTCGTCGAAGCCGGGTCCGAAGGCGACGCCGTCGATGCCGCTGCATCCGTAGCGGTGGTCGGCGGTCTTCGCGGTGTCGCCGTCGAAGACGCCGTCGCCGTCCATGTCGGCCGTGTAGTCGTCCACGACCTCCTTCAGATGGACGGTGGAGACGACGCCGGTCGTCTCGGCGTCCATGTCCATGGCGGTGATGCGGTCACCGTCGAAGATCGCGATGTAGAAGGCCTTGGCCGCCTTGTACTCCAGGGAGCCGTAGACCCTGCCGTCCTTGGTGTTGAAGTCCAGGTCCCCGAGGTGCCCGGTGAATCCGGTGACCGAGCCGACGGGTTTGCCGGTGAGGTCGGTCTTGACGAGGAGATTGGTGAACGAGAAGTACATGAAGCCTTTGCGGCGGTCGACGGCCATGCCCTGGACATGGCCCGACTTCCAGGCGCCGCCGTCCACGGACGTCGGGAGCGTGGGGAGCCGGCCGGGCCCGGCGGTCTTCGCGGTCACCGGCCCCGCGCCGGTGTCGGCATCCGCCGCCGCGGTTCCCGCGCCCGCCGCCACAACCGCCGTCGTGAGCAAGGCTGTCAGCAAGCCGTGAATCCGACGTCGCATGTTCCCTCCGGTGTCCTGGGCCTGAGTCTCCGAGAACGGCGCGTACATGACATATGAGACCAGCTCCCGCCGTGCGCGTCACCACCGCGCACCCGGGGATCAGCCGATCCGGCGGCCGTTCTCCAACTCCACGGCCCCCGAGCCGGTTTCGAGCACATTGAGCCCCGCGAGAATGCGGCCGGCGAGCGATCCGATCACCAGATCGGGAATCTGAGCAGGGGTCACCAGCCGCCAGGAGAGCAACTCGTCGTGCTGGAGCCGGATCGCGCCGAGCCGTTCCTCGTCGAGGACCCCGCCGTCGTACAGATACGCCACGATGGCCGGCCGGTCCGGCGCCTGCGACCAGTCCACGGCGAGCAGCGGCCCCAACTCGACGTCCAGCCCGATCTCTTCGAACGTCTCGCGCCGCGCCGCCTGACGCGGCGTCTCGCCCGTGTCGGACTCGACGGTGCCGCCGGGCAGCCCCCAGCCGGGCCGGTAGTTGGGCTCGACGATCAGTACGCGCCCCTCCTCGTCCCGGAAGAGTGCGGCGGCCCCGGAGAGGACACGGGGGAGGCCGGCGATATAGGTGAGGTAGTCGGCTTCGCGAGAGGTCGTCACGCGGAAAGCGTAGATCAGCGGCACCTTGGCGGAGCCGAAACCGGCCCATGTCGTTTCTCGGATTATGGGAGTTTTACCCCTCTTCTTGTGGCGCGGACGCCAGGGCGGTACCCGTGGGCAGGAGGCCACCCGGCCGGATAGGGTCGGTGCGGCGCGACTGCCTGTTCGAAAGCAAGGGATGACAAGGTGACGGACGGAGCAGTAACCGAGGCCGCGCACGTGCTCGTCGCGGCGGACAAGTTCAAGGGATCGCTCACGGCCGTACAGGTCGCCGAGCGGGTGACGGCCGGGCTGCGTCTGGTCGTCCCCGGCCTCGACGTCGAGGCACTGCCCGTCGCCGACGGCGGTGACGGCACCGTCGCAGCGGCGGTGGCGGCCGGGTTCGAACGCCGTGAGGTACGGGTCGCCGGACCGCTCGGCGACGAGCTGACCGCGGCGTACGCGCTCCGCGACGGCACGGCCGTCGTGGAGATGGCGGAGGCGTCGGGCCTCCAGCACCTGCCCGCCGGCGTCTTCGCGCCTCTCACCGCCGGTACGTACGGCTCCGGCGAGCTGCTGCGCGCCGCACTCGACGCGGGCGCGCGCACCGTCGTCTTCGGCGTCGGCGGCAGCGCCACGACGGACGGCGGCGCGGGGATGCTCGCCGCGCTCGGCGGACGCTTCCTCGACGCGGACGGGCGGCCGGTGGGCCCCGGCGGCGGCGGACTGCGCGATCTCGCGACGGTGGACCTGTCCGGACTCGACCCCCGTATCGCCGACACGGACATCGTCCTCGCCAGCGACGTCGACAACCCGCTGACCGGCCCCAAGGGTGCCCCGGCGGTCTACGGTCCGCAGAAGGGCGCGTCCCCCGAGGACGTCGCCACACTCGACGCGGCGCTCGCGCACTACGCGCGCGTCCTGGAGAAGACCCTCGGCGCCGGGGCGGCCGAGGCCGCGCTCTCGCCCGGCGCGGGCGCAGCGGGCGGTATCGGTTACGGTGCCCTTGTCGGCCTCGCCGCGAGCTTCCGGCCCGGCATCGAGGTCATGCTCGACGTACTCGGCTTCGGCCCCGCGCTGTCCCGCGCCACGCTCGTGATCACCGGCGAGGGCTCGCTGGACGAGCAGACGCTGCACGGCAAGGCCCCGGCGGGCGTCGCGGCGGCGGCCCGTGCGAAGAACATCGAGGTGATCGCCGTCTGCGGCCGGCTGGCCCTGCGCCCGGAGGCCCTCGGCCGCGCCGGTATCCGCCGCGCGTACGCCCTGACGGACCTGGAACCGGACCCGGCACGCTCCATGGCGGAGGCGGGCCCGCTGCTGGAACGCATGTCGGCGACCATCGCCCGCGACTTCCTGACCTGATCCGTCACCCCGCACACACCAGGGCCCGGACGCTCGAAGCGTCCGGGCCCTGTACGTATGGCCTGCGGGCGGTGGCTACGGCAGCTGCGCCGCGCGTGCCTCGCGCCGGTTGTCACGGAACGTGTTCACGCGCCGCGCCGTGGCGAAGAGCGGGATCACCGCGCCGGTCACCACCTGGAGCGCACAGCCCGTCTGGAGCAGGAGCTGCCCGCCCGGCGCGTCGAACGCCCAGGCCACCAGCAGCGCCATCGCGGACACGATCCAGCTGAGCATCGCGACCGCGAGGATGCCCCGCGGCTTCGGATACTCGACCCGGCTCACCATCAGCCAGGCGACACCGACGATGGCGAGCAGCGTCGGTACGAAGGGAAGCTCCAGCAGCACGATGGAGACGACCGTGAGCGCGCCGAACGGGCTCGGCATGCCCTGGAACATGCCGTGCTTCATCGTCACGCAGGAGAATCTCGCGAGCCGCAGAACCACCGCCAGCAGTACGACGACCGCGGCCAGCGCCGAGACCCGCTGATGGGCGTCGTCGGCGACCATGCCGTAGACGAGGACGAAGTACGCGGGCGCCAGACCGAAGCTGATCAGGTCGGAGAGGTTGTCGAGCTCCGCACCCATCGGCGAGCTGCGCAGCTTGCGGGCCACGAGTCCGTCGAAGAGGTCGAAGACCGCGGCGCAGAGCATGAGGATCACCGCGGTGGCCGCGGAGTGCCGCGCCATCCCGGTCTCTTCGCTGCCGGTGAGGTGCGGGATCAGGATGCCGGTGGTGGTGAAGTAGACGGCCATGAAGCCGCAGGTGGCGTTGCCGAGGGTGAGGGTGTCCGCTATCGACAGCCGCATCGACAACGGCATTTCCTCCGCGTCGTCCTCCTCCTCGGCCTCGGCGACCCAGCCGGCCGGTGCGTCGGGATCAATCACGGTCAATTCGAGTCACCCCTGCGGTCGTGGCCTGACCGACCTCGACGGCGACGTCGACACCTTCCGGAAGGTAGATGTCGACGCGTGAGCCGAAACGGATCAGGCCGATGCGCTCGCCTTGCTCCAGCTTGGTCCCCTGCGGCACGTACGGGACGATCCGCCGGGCGACGGCGCCGGCGATCTGCACCATCTCGATGTCACCGAGCTCGGTGTCGAAGTGCCAGACGACGCGTTCGTTGTTCTCGCTCTCCTTGTTGAAAGCGGGGACGAAACCGCCGGGGATGTGCTCGACGGACGTCACGGTGCCCGCGAGGGGAGCGCGGTTGACATGGACGTTCAGCGGGCTCATGAAGATCGCGACGCGGGTGCGCCCGTCCTTCCACGGCATGATGCTCTGCACCACGCCGTCGGCCGGTGAGATGACCCGGCCCTGCGTGATCTCTCGCTCGGGATCCCGGAAGAACCACAGCATGCCTGCCGCGAGAGCGGTGGCGGGCACGGCGATGGCGGCGGCGCGCTTCGAGCCGCGGGCGCGGACCAGACTGAGTGCTGCGGTGGCGACGGTCGGCAGAAGCCACGGCGATGCTCCGCGCGCAAGGCGTCCCTTGGGAATGACGTCGCGTCGTGCAGAGGTTTGGCTGTGGGGCATGGATGACCTTCGTAGCGGATGATGCCGCACGGGCAACGGGGACGGCGGCTTTCCGTCGATGGTATCGGTTGCCAGGTGCAACTGGGCAATGCAGAAGCCGAGTCGGCGGCCGGAAGACGATGACGAGGTGTGCTGTTGTGGGCGGTCAAATGGGACCATAGACCGCGATCAACCCTGGAATCGGTACTCCTCCAGCAGTCGGCGACCAATGATCATTTTCTGGATCTCGGCGGTACCTTCGCCGATGAGCAGCATCGGTGCCTCGCGGTAGAGACGCTCGATTTCGTACTCCTTGGAGAAGCCGTAACCGCCGTGGATCCGGAAGGCGTCCTCGACGACTTCCTTGCAGTACTCGGAGGCGAGGTACTTCGCCATCCCTGCCTCCAGGTCGTTTCGTTCCCCGGAGTCCTTTTTGCGTGCCGCATTGACCATCATCGCATGAGCTGCTTCGACCTTGGTGGCCATTTCGGCCAGCTTGAACTGGATTGCCTGGTGTTCGGCGATCGCCTTGCCGAAAGTCTGACGCTGCTGGGCGTACGAGACGCCGAGTTCGAAGGCGCGTTGTGCGACGCCGCAGCCACGCGCAGCGACGTTGACGCGGCCGACCTCGACCCCGTCCATCATTTGGTAAAACCCTCGTCCGGTGGCGCCTCCGAGGACCCGATTGGCCGGAATGCGCAGTCCGTCCATGATCAACTCGGTGGTGTCGACGCCCTTGTAGCCCATCTTGTCGATCTTGCCGGGGATGGTCAGACCGGTCCGTACCTCACCGAAGCCGGGCTCCTTCTCCACCAGGAACGTGGTCATCGACCGGTGGCGCGCGGTGCCCTCGGGGTGGCCTTCGTCACTCCGGCAGAGCACGGCGACGAGCGTGGACGAGCCGCCGTTCGTCAGCCACATCTTCTGGCCGTCCAGCACGTACTCGTCGCCGTCCTTGACGCCCTTCGACGTGATGGCCGACACGTCCGAGCCGAGCCCCGGCTCGGACATCGAGAACGCGCCACGCACCTCGCCCGCCGCCATGCGCGGCAGGAAGGTGTCCTTCTGCTCCTGGGTGCCGTGCTGCTTGAGCATGTACGCCACGATGAAATGCGTGTTGATGATGCCCGACACGGACATCCAGCCGCGGGCGATCTCCTCCACGCAGAGCGCGTACGTGAGCAGTGACTCGCCCAGACCGCCGTACTCCTCCGGGATCATCAGCCCGAACAGGCCGAGTTCCTTGAGCCCTTCGACGATCTGGGCCGGGTACTCGTCGCGGTGCTCAAGACCCGTGGCCACGGGCAGGATCTCTTTGTCGACGAAGTCCCTCACCGTGGAGAGGATCTCCCGCTGGATGTCGGTCAGGTCCGCGGTCTGGGCGAGACGGCTCATGGGTCAGCTCTCCTGCGTGATCGGCTCGGGGCGGCCGGGCTGTTCGCCGCCGCGCTTGTCGATGTAGGTCGCGGTCGGCACCATCACCTTGCGGCGGAAGACGCACACGACCGTGCCGTCCTGCTTGTAGCCCCTGGTCTCGACGTACACCACGCCCCGGTCGTCCTTGGACCGCGACGGCGTCTTGTCCAGGACCGTCGTCTCGCCGTACAGCGTGTCGCCGTGGAAGGTCGGCGCGATGTGCTTCAGCGACTCGACCTCCAGATTGGCGATGGCCTTGCCGGAGACGTCGGGGACCGACATGCCGAGCAGCAGCGAGTAGATGTAGTTCCCCACCACGACGTTCCTGCCGAAGTCGGTCGTCTTCTCCGCGTAGTTGGTGTCCAGATGGAGCGGGTGGTGGTTCATGGTGAGCAGACAGAACAGATGGTCGTCGTACTCGGTGACGGTCTTTCCCGGCCAGTGCTTGTAGACGGCGCCGACCTCGAACTCCTCAAATGTGCGCCCGAATCGCATCTCTCACGCCTCCGGGGCTTCGAACGCCGACGTCCGCCGCAGGCCCGCCGCCCGTCCCTTGCCGGAGACGACCAGCGCCATCTTGCGGCTCGCCTCGTCGATCATCTCGTCGCCGAGCATCGCCGACCCCTTCTTGCCGCCCGCCTCGGACGTCGCGTAGTCGTACGCGTCGAGGATCAACTCCGCGTGGTCGTAGTCCTCCTGCGACGGCGAGAAGATCTCGTTCGCGGCGTCGATCTGCCCCGGGTGGAGCACCCACTTGCCGTCGAAGCCCAGCGCGGCGGCCCGGCCGGCGACCTCGCGGAACGCGTCCACGTCCCGGATCTGGAGGAACGGCCCGTCGATCGCCTGGAGATCGTGCGTACGAGCCGCCATCAGGATCCGCATCAGGATGTAGTGGTAGGCGTCCGCGCCGTAACCGGGCGGCTGCTGGCCGACCACCAGCGTCTTCATGTTGATCGACGCCATGAAGTCGGCGGGGCCGAACACGATGGTCTCCAGTCGCGGCGACGAGGCGGCGATCTCGTCGACGTTCACGAGCCCCTTGGCGTTCTCGATCTGCGCCTCGATACCGATACGGCCGACCTCGAAGCCCATCGTCTTCTCGATCTGGGTGAGCAGCAGATCGAGCGAGACGACCTGCTGCGCGTCCTGGACCTTGGGCAGCATGAGGCAGTCCAGATTGTGGCCCGCGCCCTCCACGACCGTGATCACGTCACGGTAAGTCCAGTGCGTCGTCCAGTCGTTGACGCGTACGACCCGCGTCTTGCCCGTCCAGTCACCCTTGTTGAGCGCGTCGACGATGGTGTGCCGGGCGCCTTCCTTGGCGAGCGGAGCGCAGGCGTCCTCCAGATCGAGGAAGACCTGGTCGGCGGGCAGGCCCTGTGCCTTCTCCAGGAAGCGCGGGTTGGAGCCGGGGACGGCGAGGCAGGAGCGGCGGGGCCTGAGCCTGTTCGCGGGACCGCCGGTGCCGGCGGCGTCGAGGCTGGTCATGTGTGGACCTCCAAGGGGTCGAGCTTGTTCGCGTGACGGATCTCGTCGACGATACGGCCGATGATCTCGGTGATCCCGAAGTCCTTCGGGGTGAAGACGGCGGCCACTCCGGCGGCCCGCAGCGCCTCGGCGTCGGCGCCCGGGATGATCCCGCCGACGATCACCGGGATGTCCCCGGCCCCCGCCTCGCGCAGCCGGCCCAGCACATCGGGCACCAGCGCGGCGTGCGAGCCCGAGAGGATCGACAGGCCCACGCAGTGCACGTCCTCGGCGACGGCGGCGCTCACGATCTGTTCGGGTGTCAGCCTGATGCCCTGGTAGACCACCTCGAACCCGGCGTCCCGCGCGCGTACGGCGATCTGCTCGGCCCCGTTGGAATGGCCGTCCAGCCCCGGCTTGCCCACCAGCAACCGCAGCCGCCCCGAGCCGAGTTCGGCGGCCGTACGGGACACCTTCTCCCGTACGGCGGCGAGCGCCGTGCCCGCCTCGGCGGCGACCGCGACCGGTGCGCCGCTCACCCCGGTCGGCGCCCGGAACTCGCCGAAGACGTCACGCAGCGCCCACGCCCACTCGCCGGTCGTCACACCGGCCCGCGCGCACTCCACGGTCGCCGCCATCAGATTGCCGGTACCGGCCGCCGTCCGCTTCAGCGCGGCCAGCGACTCGCCCGCCCGCGTCTCGTCCCGGTTCTCCCGCCACTCCCGCAGCGCCGCCACGACCCGCGCCTCGTTCGCCGGGTCGACCGTCATGATCGCGGTGTCCAGATCGGCGGTCAGCGGGCTGGGCTCGGTCTGCTCGAAGCAGTTGACGCCGACGATCTTCTCCTCGCCCGACTCGATACGCGCCCGGCGCCCGGCATGCGAGGAGACGAGCCGCGACTTCAGATAGCCCGACTCGACGGCGGCCATCAGACCGCCCATCTCCTCGATCCGGTCCATCTCCGCCAGTGAGTCCTCGACGAGGGAGGCCACCTTCGTCTCCACGACATGCGACCCGGCGAAGATGTCGTCGTACTCCAACAGGTCGCTCTCCAGGGCCAGTACCTGCTGTATCCGCAGCGACCACTGCTGGTCCCACGGCCGGGGGAGCCCCAACGCCTCGTTCCACGCCGGGAGTTGTACGGCGCGGGCCCGCGCGTCCTTGGAGAGCGTCACGCCCAGCATCTCCAGCACGATGCGCTGCACGTTGTTCTCGGGCTGCGCCTCCGTCAGCCCCAGGGAGTTGACCTGGACGCCGTAACGGAAGCGCCGCTGCTTCTCGTCCCGTACGCCGTACCGCTCCCGGGTGATCCGGTCCCAGATACGGCCGAAGGCGCGCATCTTGCACATCTCCTCGATGAAACGCACCCCGGCGTTCACGAAGAACGAGATACGGGCGACGACATCACCGAACCGCTCCGCCGGCACCTGCCCGCTGTCGCGCACCGCGTCCAGCACGGCGATCGCCGTCGACATCGCGTACGCGATCTCCTGGACTGGGGTGGCCCCCGCCTCCTGGAGGTGGTAGCTGCAGATGTTGATCGGGTTCCATCTGGGGATGTGCGCCACCGTGTACGTGATCATGTCGGTGGTCAGGCGCAGCGAGGGCACCGGCGGGAAGACATGCGTCCCGCGCGACAGATACTCCTTGACGATGTCGTTCTGTGTCGTCCCCTGGAGCAGCTCGCTGTCCGCGCCCTGCTCCTCGGCGACCACCTGGTAGAGCGCCAGCAGCCACATGGCGGTCGCGTTGATGGTCATCGACGTGTTCATCTTCGCCAGCGGGATGTCCTGGAACAGCCGCCGCATGTCCCCGAGATGGGAGACGGGGACGCCCACCCGGCCGACCTCGCCGCGCGCCAGGACATGGTCCGGGTCGTAGCCCGTCTGCGTCGGCAGGTCGAAGGCGACCGAGAGACCGGTCTGGCCCTTGGCCAGGTTGTTCCGGTACAGCTCGTTGGACGCCTCGGCGGTGGAATGGCCGGCGTACGTCCGCATCAGCCAGGGCCGGTCCTTCGGCCGCCTGCCGCTGCCGGCCTCCCGCTCCGCCGCCCGGCCCGCGTCCCGTTCCGCTTCCGGCATGTCACACGTCCCGGAAGCGGTTGATGGCGCCGATGTGGAGCGCGCGGGTCTCGGGATCGCCGACCCCCAGGCCCTCGCGGGGCGCGAGCGCGAGCACCCCGACCTTGCCCTGATGGCGGTTGCTGTGCACGTCGTACGCGGCCTGGCCGGTCTCCTCCAGGGGGTACACCTTCGACAGCGTCGGGTGGATCTTTCCCTTGCCGACAAGGCGGTTGGCCTCCCACGCCTCGCGGTAGTTGGCGAAGTGTGAGCCCACGATCCGCTTCAGCGACATCCACAGATAGCGGTTGTCGTACTCGTGCGTGTAGCCGGACGTCGAGGCGCAGGTGACGATCGTGCCGCCCTTGCGGGTGACGTACACGCTGGCGCCGAAGGTCTCCCGGCCCGGGTGCTCGAAGACGATGTCCACGTCCTCGCCGCCGGTCAGCTCCCGGATGCGCTTGCCGAACCGCTTCCACTCACGCGGGTTCTGATGGTGCTCGTCCTGCCAGAACCGGTACTCCTCGGCGGTGCGGTCGATGATCGCCTCGGCGCCCATGCGCCGGCAGATCTCCGCCTTGTGGTCGCTGGAGACCACACAGACCGGGTTGGCGCCGCCGGCGAGCGCGAACTGGGTCGCGTACGAGCCGAGTCCACCGCTCGCCCCCCAGATCAGCACGTTGTCGCCCTGCTTCATCCCGGCGCCGTTGCGCGACACGAGCTGGCGGTAGGCGGTGGAGTTGACCAGACCGGGGGCCGCGGCCTCCTCCCAGCTCAGATGACGGGCCTTGGGCATCAGCTGGTTGGACTTGACGAGCGCGATCTCGGCCAGGCCGCCGAAGTTCGTCTCGAAGCCCCAGATGCGCTGCTCGGGGTCGAGCATCGTGTCGTTGTGCCCGTCCGAGCTCTCCAGCTCGACGGAGAGGCAGTGCGCGACGACCTCGTCGCCCGGGTGCCAGGTGTTGACCCCGGGCCCGGTGCGCAGCACGACCCCGGCCAGGTCGGAGCCGATGACGTGGTACGGCAGGTCATGACGCCTCGACAGCTCGCTGAGCTTGCCGTAGCGCTCCAGGAAGCCGAAGGTCGACATCGGCTCGAAGATCGAGGTCCAGACGGAGTTGTAGTTGACCGAGCTGGCCATGACGGCCACCAGGGCCTCGCCGGGGCCGAGTTCGGGCACCGGCACGTCGTCGATGTGCAGAGACTTGCGCGGGTCCTTCTCGCGTGAGTCGAGACCGGCGAACATGTCGGTCTCGTCCTTGTGTACGGTCACCGCGCGGTAGGTCTCGGGCAGGGGCAGTGCGGCGAAGTCGGCGGACGTGCTGTCCGGCGACATGATGGCGTCCAGGATGTCCTTCACGGTGTGGCCTCCGGCGGAGCGTGTTGCGGGAACGCTGAACAGGTCCCTGAGGGGTGGGACGTGGGGCCGCGCTGTGCGCGTGGGGCGATGGAGGTGTGCCGTCGGTTCGGCGTGGGGTGGTGCGTGGCGACGCCGGGTGGGCGTGCGGAATGCCTGTGACGCAGGCGTCCGGGCGCGCGGGCCGGGTGGCTCGCGGGGACAGCCGGCGTACGAGGGAACTCGGTGCGCCGGCCGCCCGGACACCCACAACGTATGGCACGCCGTGTCGATGGACAAGGCACTGCGTGCCAAGAATTCGTCTCAGTTGTCATCCGTGAGGCACGCATGAGCACCAGCAGTCCACTCTGTGAGGTGAAATGTCACCTTAGGTGGCTGTTTGGCGGCGGAGCGGCTCAGTTGAGGCGTGTCACCGTGGGCGTGCGGGTGAAGAGCCGGTCGCGGAACGAGTCACGCGTTCTTGAGCGCCTGCTTGATCGTGCGCATGACCTCGTCCAGCGGCGCGTCCGTACGGGCCACCGCCACCAGGACCTCGCCGCTGGTGCTCACCGTGGCCGCCGGCTGCGCCGCACCGCCCATGGCCCGGCCCGCGGCGATGCCCGAGCTGAACGTGTCGCGGACGATCGCGAAGGCGTGGTCCAGCTGCGCCTCCACATCGCCCTGGCCGTCGGCCCGCAGCCAGCGGCGCAGCACATGGTTGTGGGCGGTGACGACGGCGGACGCGGCCACCTCGGCGAGCAGCGGGTCGTCGTTGCCGTCGGGGTGCTCGTGCTCGTCGAAATGGCCCAGCAGATAACGGGTGAAGAGCCTTTCGTAGCGGGCCACCGAGGCGATCTCCGCCTCGCGCAGGGTGGGCACCTCGCGGGTGAGCTGGTAGCGCGCCACGGACAGGGTTGGCGAGGCCGCGTACATCCGCATGACTTCCTTGATGCCCCGGCACACCGTGTCGAGCGGATGCTCGTGCGCGGGCGCCGCGTTCAGGACGGCCTCCGCGCGGACGAGGGTGTCGTCGTGGTCGGGGAAGATCGCCTCTTCCTTGGAACGGAAGTGCCGGAAGAACGTCCGCCGCGCGACCCCGGCCGCCGCGGCGATCTCGTCGACGGTCGTCGCCTCGTACCCCTTGGTCGAGAACAACTCCATCGCCGCCGCCGACAGTTCCCGGCGCATCTTCAGCCGCTGGGCCGCCGCGCGGCTGCCCGCCGCGCTCTCCGGCGCGTCGGACGTCGGGTTCGTACGGGCGGTCCTTCGGGCGGAGTCAGCGGGCTGGGCCATGCCCCGAACGTACTGCATCCGCGCAGGACGGCGCGCCCGTGGGGGGCCGCTCCCGGACGTCAGCGCCGGGCGGCGTACTCGCGGAAACCCCGGCCCGTCTTACGGCCCAGACAACCCGCCGCCACCAGGTGTTCCAGCAGCGGCGCCGGAGCCAGCCCGGGATCGCGGAACTCGCGGTGCAGGACCCGCTCGATGGCCAGCGAGACATCCAGACCGACCACGTCCAGCAGTTCGAACGGCCCCATCGGATAGCCGCCGCCCAGCTTCATCGCCGCGTCGATGTCGTCCAGCGTCGCGTAGTGCTCCTGGACCATCTTCACCGCGTTGTTCAGATACGGGAACAGCAGCGCGTTCACGATGAAACCGGCCCGGTCGCCGCAGTCCACCGGATGCTTGCGGATCGCCGCGCACACCTCGCGGACCGTCGCGTGGGCCTCGTCCGACGTGAGGACCGTACGGACCACCTCGACCAGCTTCATCGCGGGCGCCGGGTTGAAGAAGTGCATCCCGATGACGTCCTGCGGACGCGTGGTGGCGCGGGCGCACGCCACCACCGGCAGCGACGACGTGGTGGTCGCCAGCACCGCACCCGGCTTGCAGACCTTGTCGAGCGCCGCGAACAGCTGCCGCTTGACCTCCAGGTCCTCGGTCACCGCCTCCACGGCGAGATCCACATCGTCGAACGCGTCCAGCGAGCCGGCCGGGGTGATCCGCGCCAGCGCGTCGTCGCGCGTCTCCCCGGTCAGCCGCCCCTTGTCGACGGAGCGGCCCAGCGACTTGGCCACGCGCGCCTTCGCGGCGTCCGCCTTCTCCTGGCTGCGGGCCGCGAGCACCACGACGTAACCCGCCTTGGCGAAGACCTCGGCGATACCGCTCGCCATCGTGCCCGAGCCCGCGACGCCGACCGAGCGGACGGTCCGCTCGCTCCCGTCGCCGAGGCCGTCGTCCAGCGGGGTCAGCGCGTCGCGCACGACCGTGCCGCTGCCCGGCGCCTCGTACGTGTAGAAGCCGCGCCCCGCCTTACGGCCGGTGAGCCCGGCCTCGCTGAGCTGCCGCAGGACCGGCGTCGGGGCGTGCAGCCGGTCGCGCGAAGCGGCGTACATGGCCTCCAGGACCGTACGGGCGGTGTCGACGCCGATCAGGTCGAGCAGCGCCAGCGGGCCCATCGGCAGCCCGCAGCCGAGCCGCATCGCGGCGTCGATGTCCTCGCGGGACGCGTACCTGGCCTCGTACATCGCGGCGGCCTGGTTGAGATAGCCGAAGAGCAGCCCGTCCGCGACGAAGCCGGGCCGGTCGCCCACGGCGACGGGCTCCTTGCCCAGCTCACGCGCCAGCGTCGTGACGGCGCTGACGGCGGTCGGCGCTGTCAGCACCGACGAGACGACCTCGACCAGCCGCATCGCGGGGGCCGGGTTGAAGAAGTGCAGCCCGAGCACACGCTCGGGATGCGCGGAGTCGGCGGCGAGCCGGGTCACCGACAGGGCGTTCGTGCCGGTGGCCAGGATGGCGGTGGGGGAGACGATCGCGTCCAGCGCCCGGAAGACCTGCTGCTTGATCTCGTACGACTCCGGGACGACCTCGATGACGAGATCGGCGTCCGCGGCGGCCCCGAGATCGGTGAACGTACGGAAGCGGGCGAGCATCGCGCTCCGCTCCTCCTCGGTGATCCGCCCGCGCTCCACGGCACGCGCGGTGGACGCTTCGAACACGCCGACCGCGTGGGCGGTGGCGCTCTCGTCGATGTCGATACCGATGACCTCACGGCCGGCGCGGGCGAGGACCTCGGTGATACCGGTCCCCATCGTGCCGAGGCCGACGACGGCGATGGTGGAGAGAGGAATGTCCATCACGGGACTCCTGGGGTGAGTGACGACTGAAGAGGGGACAGGTGCGTGTCGCGTGCGCGTGCCGCGCGGGCGGAGATGGCGGTGAGGGCGGCTGTGGCAGGGAGAAGCGAGAGCCGGCGGACCCTGTCCCGGGATCACGCCGTGCGGCCACGGTGAAAACGGCCGCGGTGTTGCCCAACCGCGTTGTGCCGAACCGACGGACACTCACGGTGGCTGCGTCACCAGGCCACCGGGAGCCGCGGGGTTCCCCGCTCACCTGAGATTAACCGGCGGGTAACGAGCGCGCCAGCCCTGCGGAGATGTGCGATGCGCCACCGGTGGAATCCGGCCGTTCCAGGTTGCGGTGGTCACGGAGAGCGCCCTCGTGGACACGGAGCGCGGATACCCTGCCCGGCATGAGCGAGCTGGAACGGCAGGCAGGACCCGTGGACACGGCGGGGGCGGCGGGAGTGGCGGGGGCCGCCGGGGTGACCGCACCCCGTGCGGCGGTCACCGCCCGTGCCGAACAGAGCACCCCCGACGAGCACTTGCGCTCGCTCGCCGAGCGGGTACGGGAGGAGTCCCGCGACTCGGCCACGTACCGGCGGCTGATCGGCACTGACGACCACGAGGAGCTGGCCGACGTCCTCGTCGCACCCCGACACCCCCTGTGGGCCCGGGAGATCGCCGCCTTCCGGCTGGGCCGCGCGGGGGACAGGCGGGCGTTCGAGACGCTGGTGCTGCTCCTCAACCACCGCGATCCCGAGCGCTGCGCGTCGGCCGCGCACGCGCTCGCCCGGCTGGCCGACCCCCGTACCCCGCGCGCCGCCGCCGCGCTCGCCACGAACGTGCTGCGCACCGCGTACGCGCTCCACCCGGTGCGGCTGCTGACCGAGCTACGGGCGCCCGAGTCCGTACCGGCCCTGCTCACGACCCTGGAGCGGCTGCTCGCGCCCGGCGAGACGCACTGGCGGGTGGCGCTGGCCTGCGTCGAGGGTCTGGGGCAGCTGGGCGACCGGCGCGCGCTGCCCCTGCTCAGGGCCGCCCGCGCGCACCCCCGGCTCTCCGGCGCCGCGTCGGAGGCGCTCAGCCGGCTCGGCTGAAGGAGCGGGCGTAACGCACCTCGGGCACTTTCGCGTCGCCGACCTGGAAGGGTTCCTCGGCGCCGTCGGGTGTGAATCCGGCCTTTTCGTAGAAGCGCCTGGCCCGGCTGTTCTCCTTCAGGACCCAGAGGACGAGCGGGGAGCACCCGGCGGCGGTGGCCCGCTCCAGCCAGGTGTCCATCAGCGCGCGGCCGACGCCGCTGGAGACGTGCTCGGGCCGTACGTACAGCGCGTACAGCTCCTGCGCGCCGGCGGGCGTGTCCTCGTCCCGGCACGGCCCGAAGCAGGCCCAGCCGACCACGACGCCGTCACGCTCCGCCACGATGTTCACGACGGTGCCGTGCCCGCCGACGAGCCGGCCGCGCTGCCGGGCCGCGTCCTCCTCGACGCTCATCGCGTCGAGATACGCCTGCGGCATCAGCCCGGCGTACGCCCACTGCCAGCCGCCGACCCGCACGGCCGCGACGGCCTCGCAGTCGTCCTCGGTCATCGCGCGTATCCGGAGGTCCATGGCTCAGGCGTCCTCGCCGACGATCGCGAACGCCTCGATCTCAACGAGGAGTTCGGGCCGGAACAGCGCGGCCACCTGGACGGCGCTGCTGGCCGGGGGCCGCGCGGTGTCGATCACCGCGTCGCGCGCGACGCGTACGGCGGGCAGGTGCGCGACGTCGGTCACAAAGTACGTCAGCTTGACGACGTCGGCGAAGGTGGCGCCGGCCTCGGCGAGACAGCGCCGCAGATTCTCGAAGACCTGCCGCGCCTGCGCCCCGGCGTCCCCCACGCCGACGATCCCGCCTTCGCTGTCGAAGGCGCACTGCCCGGACACGGCGACGAACCGCCCGGTGCCCCAGACGACGTGGCTGTAGCCGCTGCCGGGGGCGACGCCGGCGGGGGAGTGCACATGAGTGAGTCGAGTCATGCGGACCATCCTCGCGGGCACGCTCACCGCGGGGCGACGGCTTTTCCGCGCCGGGACGGCTCGCCCGCCCCTCTCGGCCCGAGGAGCAACCCGCCCCGCGGCACGCCCGTGTCGGCAACCCCGGGCCCGCCCGGTCGCCGGTCCGTCCTCAAACGCCGGACGGGCTGAGAACGCACCCGGGTCTACGCGGCCCCCAGCGTCCTCGTCAGCAGTCCGTGCGTCTGTGGGTCGAACGCCATCAGACTGATCCGTTCCACGGCCGTCGGCGTCGACCTGAGCGTGGTGACCGCGATCCGGGCCGCCCGGTCCTGCGGGAAACCGAAGATGCCCGTGGAGATCGCCGGGAACGCGACGCTCCTGACGCCCAGTTCGTCCGCCACCTCCAGACAGCGGCGGTAGCAGGAGGCCAGGACCTCCGCCTCGCCCCGGTCGCCGCCCTTCCAGACCGGGCCCACCGTGTGGATGACATGCCGGATCGGCGGCGGCAGGTCGAAGCCGGGGGTCGCCTTCGCGTCGCCACGCGCACACGGCGCGAGCGCAGCGCCCGCCTCCGCGAGCCGTGGGCCCGCCGCCCGGTGGATCGCCCCGTCCACGCCGCCCCCGCCGCGCAGCGACTCGTTGGCCGCGTTGACGATGGCTTCCGTGTCCTGGCGCGTGATGTCGCCCTGTACGACCTCGATCACAGTCATGCCCGGATGATCGCACCGGGCCCCGCGCGTGCGCCGGAACTACAGCAGAGTCAGCTGCGTCGGCCCCACCTCGGGCACCTCAGGCACCTCCGGTGTCTCCGGGACCAGGACGCGCCGCCGCGCCGCCCGCCCGGCCGGGCCGATGCCGAACTCGTCGGCGAGTTCATGGACCTGGCGCGTGATGCGGCGCTGGTACCACTTCGGCGCGTACGCCCCCTCCGCGTACAGCCGCTCGTACCGAGGCACCAGATACGCGTGGTGCTCCCGCAGCCACCGCATGAACCACTCGCGCGCGCCCGGCCGCAGATGCAGCACCAGCGGGGTCACCGACGTCGCCCCGGACGCGGCTATCGCCCGCACCGTGGCCCGCAGTTGGTCCGCGCTGTCGCCGAGGAAGGGGATGACGGGGGCCATCAGGACCCCGCAGCCGATGCCGCTGTCCGTCAGCGTGCGGACGGCGTCGAGGCGGCGCTCCGGCGAGGGCGTGCCCGGCTCGACCGTGCGCCACAGCCGCTGATCGGTGAAGCCGACGGAGACGGACACGCCGACGTCCGTGACCTCGGCGGCCTGTTGCAGCAGTTCGAGGTCGCGCAGGATCAGCGTGCCCTTCGTCAGGATGGAGAAGGGGTTCGCGCGGTCGCGCAGCGCGGAGATGATGCCCGGCATCAGCCGGTAGCGGCCCTCGGCCCGCTGGTAGCAGTCGACGTTCGTGCCCATCGCGATGTGCGCGCCCTGCCAGCGGCGCGAGGCGAGCTGGCGGCGCAGCAGCTCCGGCGCGTTGATCTTGACGACGATCTGCGAGTCGAAGCCGATGCCGGTGTCGAGGTCCAGATAGCTGTGGGTCTTGCGGGCGAAGCAGTACACGCAGGCGTGTGAGCATCCCCGGTACGGATTGACCGTCCATTCGAAGGGCATCCGGGACGCGCCCGGTACCCGGTTCACGATCGAACGGGCGCGGATCTCGTGGAACGTGATGCCGCGGAATTCGGGGGTGTCGAAGGTCCTCGTACGTACCGCGTCCGTGTCGAAGAGCGCCGCGTCGCGGGCCGACGTGGGGTTCTCGGCCAGATTGTCCCAGCGCATGTGCGCCTCCTCAGTTGTACTGACCAAAGAATAGAACACGTGTTCCCATGATCGATGCAACCCCGGATTTGGGCGCGCCTCGCGGAGATGGTTGGCTGGCCGTCCGGAGAAACGAATGCTGGAGGAAGCCATGGCGCAGGTCGAGGCCACGACGGAGCGGATCATCGCGGCGGACCCGGAGACGGTGTTCGACGCGCTGGCGGACTACCAGGAGATCCGTCCGAAGGTGCTGCCCGCGCACTTCAGTGAGTACGAGGTCCGCGAGGGCGGCGACGGCGAGGGAACGCTCGTCCACTGGAAGCTCCAGGCGACCAGCAAGCGCGTCCGTGACTGTCTCCTCGAAGTCACCGAGCCCACGGACGGTCAGCTCGTGGAGAAGGACCGCAACTCCTCGATGGTCACCACCTGGGTCGTCACACCGGCCGGCGAGGGCCGTTCCAAGGCCGTGGTGACGACCGTCTGGGACGGCGCGGGCGGCATCGGCGGCTTCTTCGAGAGGACGTTCGCGCCCAAGGGGCTCGCCCGTATCTACGACGAGCTGCTCGAAAAGCTCGCGACGGAGACGGAGAAGGCGTCCGAGACGTCCTGAACCGTCCCCACCCCGGGGTCACCGATTCGAGTGGTTTTACCCGCGACGCGTGACGTGCGCCCGCGCACCACGCGTCGTGGGAAAGCCGCTGATGAGCGCCCCCCGGGGACCCCTCACAACCGAATGCCGCGATGCGCCGTACTCCATCCGGCGAACCGCCCGACTTGCTCCCGCTCTGCGTGCAATGTGAAGAATTACGCCGCGCAGAGGCGACGAAGGGGAGCAATTCGTGGGTGGGATCACGCTGGTGAAGGACGACGAGCAGGCCACCGTGCCCACTCCGGTCACGATCAACCCGCCCCCACCCGCCACCGGCGCCGCCACCCCGGGCGATGAACTCTCCCCGCGCCGGGTGCGCCTGGTCTTCGTCGGGCTGATGCTCGCGCTGCTGCTCGCGGCGCTTGAGCAGATGATCGTCGCCACCGCCCTGCCGAAGATCGTCGGCGAACTCCAGGGCCTGGACCGGATGCCCTGGGCGATCACCGCGTATCTGCTGACCTCCACGATCGGCCTGCCGATCTACGGCAAGCTCGGCGATCTCTTCGGCCGCAAAGGCGTCTTCCAGTTCGCGATCGTCGTCTTCATCGTCGGATCGGCCCTGGCCGGCTGGTCCCGCACGATGAACGAACTCATCGCCTTCCGCGCCCTCCAGGGCGTCGGCGCCGGCGGACTCATGATCGGTGTCCAGGCGATCATCGCCGACATCGTGCCGCCCCGCGAACGCGGGCGCTACATGGGACTCATCGGCGGCGCCTTCGGCCTCGCGTCGGTCGCGGGACCGCTGCTCGGCGGCTTCTTCACCGACCATGTCTCCTGGCGCTGGTGCTTCTACTTCAACGTGCCGTTCGGCCTCGTCACCCTCGCCGTCGTCACCGTCGTACTCAAACTCCCCAAACCCCGCACCAAGGCCCGGCTCGACATCCTGGGCGCCCTGCTGCTCGCCGCCGCGTCGACCTGCCTGGTGCTGCTGACCAGTTGGGGCGGTACGGAGTACGAGTGGGGCTCGCGCGTCATCGTCGGACTCGCCGTCGGCTCCGTCGTGACCGCCGTCCTGTTCCTGGTCGTCGAACGCTTCGCGCCCGAACCGATCATCCCGCTGCGGCTGTTCCGCGACTCGATCTTCAACATCACCGGTCTCGTCGGCGCGGTCATCGGCATCGCGCTCTTCGGCGCCGCCAGCTATCTGCCGACCTTCCTCCAGATGGTCGACGGCGCGTCGGCCACCGAGTCCGGCCTGCTGATGCTCCCGATGATGGGCGGCATCGTCGGCGCCTCCATCATCTCCGGCCAGCTCATCAGCAAGACGGGCCACTACCGGGTCTACCCGATCCTCGGCGCCGCAGTCTCCGCCGTCGGCATGTGGCTGCTGTCCCGGCTGGAGACGGACACCTCCCGGCTCGAATACAGCGTCTGGCAGGCCGTGCTCGGCATCGGTATCGGCCTGGTCATGCCGGTGCTGATCCTCGCCGTGCAGAACTCCGTGCAGCCCTCCGACCTCGGCACCGCCACCAGCGCCAACAACTACTTCCGCCAGATCGGCGGCAGTGTCGGCGCCGCCATCTTCGGCACGCTCTTCGCCGACCGCCTCACCGACGCGCTCGTCGACCGCGTCCCGTCGGGGGCCGGACTGCCGAGCGTGGAATCCATCACGCCGCAGATGGTGCACGCGATGCCACCCGCGCTGCGCGACAGCTACATCCAGGCGTACGCGGACGCGATGCCGCGCATCTTCCTCTACCTCGTGCCGGTGCTCCTGCTCGGCCTGCTCATCGCCTGCTTCCTCAAGGAGAAACCGCTGGTGTCCTACAACGCATCCGCCGCCGAGTCCACCGCCGTACCGTCCGCGCGCACCGCCCCGTCGGCACCCGCATCCTCGAACGGCGCCGCCGCCTCGCCCACGTACACGCCGGGCGTCGCCGTCTGCGGCACCGTCCAGCACCACGACGGCACGACCGTGCCGCGCGCCGCCCTCACCCTCATCGACGTCCAGGGCACCCAGATCGGGCGCGGGGCCAGCGGTGAGGACGGGCGGTACGCGCTGAGCGTGCCCGGCGCCGGGTCGTACGTGATGATCGCCGCCGCCGGCGGGCACCAGCCGCAGGCCGTCACCGTGACCGTCGGCGAGCGCCCCGTCGAGATGGACGTGGTCCTCGGCGGCGCCGGGCGGCTCGCCGGCGCCGTACTGACCGCCGACGGCACACCCGTACGCGACGCGGCCGTCACCCTCACCGACGTACGCGGTGACGTCGTCGCCTCCACCCGCAGCGGGCGCGAAGGCGGCTATGTCATCTCGGAGTTGGTGGCGGGGGAGTACACCCTCGCGGCCAGCGCCCCCGCCTTCCGTCCCGCCGCGCTCCTCGTCAGCGTCCAGGCCTCGCGTGAGACCAGACAGGACATCGAACTGGCCGGCGGGGCGGTGCTGCGCGGCACCGTACGGGCCGGCGGGGGCCGTCCGGTCGAGGACGCGCGTGTCACGCTTCTCGACGCGGCGGGCAATGTCGTCGACACTCTCACGACGGGCGCCGACGGAACGTTTCGCTTCGTCGACCTCTCCTCCGGCGAGTACACGGTCATCGCCGCCGGGTATCCGCCGGTGGCCACGGTGCTGCGGATGGCGGGCGGCGGACGCACCGAGAGGGACCTGCAACTGGGGCACGAGGACTGAGCCGACCACTGACTGAATTTCAGTCAACTTTTCCCAGTGCGCGGGCGCACGACCTATTAGTTCAATGCCCCGCGCACTGTGTGTTCGGAGCCGTACCGTGGGTGCACAGCCGCAGATCCCGGCGGCGGGGAAGGAGCCTTCCACCCATGGACAGTGGCACTCCGCCGCTCCGGACGCGGCCGCATCGCGCCGTCGCCGGCCGGATTCCGCTCGCCGTGGTCGTCGTGGACGCCGACGGCCTCGTGTCGCACTGGTCGAGCGGCGCAAGGCGGCTTTTCGGCCATTCCGAGGAAGAAGCGGTCGGGCAGCCCGCGGGCGATCTGATGCCGGTCGCCGGGGCGCTCACCGAGGACAGGACCGCGAGGGTCAACGGCGCGTACGAGGCGTACGACGGGTACGACGAGCTGGGTCCGGAGCTGCACGGACGCAGCTCCTATCCCACCGCAGGCCGGGCGAAGCTCTCCGACGCGGGACGCCCCCGGCTCGATGTGCTGTGGTGGGCCTATCCGCTCGCGGGCCCGGGACCCGGCCGCCATCTCGTACTCGCCGCGGACGTCGACCAGCTCCGTATCGACGCCGGCGCCGACAGCGAGCGGATCGCGCCGAGTTTCTCGCTGCACACCGAGTTCCCCGACTCCGAGTCGCTGGCCGGTCATCTCCCGCACATCCTGCCGGACATGAGTGTCGCCGACTCCGGGCGCATCGTCGCCCAGGTCCTCGAACTGGGCTATCCCGTACTGGAGTTCAGCCACTGCGACCGGGTCCCGGTCACCCCCGACCGGGGTGTGCCGCGCCGCGCTGCCGTCAGACAGGAGCGGGCGTACGGTCCGGCCGACCACCCCGCGCCCACGCCCGAACTCGACCTCGAATACGCGGCCGTCCGCGAGCGCCTGGAGTTCCTGAACGAGGTCAGCGGCCTGATCGGCTCCTCCCTCGACCTGGCGCGCACCATCCGCGAGGTCACCAGCGCCGCCGTCCCCCGCTTCGCCGACTTCGCGGGTACCCATCTGCGCGCCGCCGTCCTCGCCGGTGAGGACTTCCCCGCCGGCCCGCCCGACGCGGCCACCGTCTGGCACCGCGTCTGGGTCGAGCACAACGACGAACCGGGCCGCTGGGACGACACGGTGCCGATCGGCGAGGCCATCGCCTTCCCCGAACGCACCCCGTTCTTCCAGTGCATGGTCACCGGCGAGCCCGTCCTCATCCCCCGGCTCGACGAGGCGGACGGCGACCGGATCTCCGCGCAGTTCGAGAAGCGCGACCTGCGCCCGCTCATCAACAACCGCTCCATGCTGCTCGTGCCGCTCAGGGCACGCGACGTGGTGCTGGGCTTCATGGTGCTGATGCGGCGTCAGGAACGCCGCCCCTTCGACGACATGGACCGCACCACCGGCGCCGAACTGGCCGCGAGGGCCGGTCTGGTGCTCGACAACGCCAGGATGTACACGTATCAGGAGAATGTCGCCGACACCCTCCAGGACAGCATGCTGCCGCAGGTCGCGCGCCGGATGGCGGGCTGTGACATCGCCACCCGCTATCTGCCCGGCGCCCGGATCGGCAGGATCGGCGGCGACTGGTTCGACTCCGTCAAACTGCCCGGCTCCCGTACCGCGTTCGTGGTGGGCGACATCATGGGCCACGGCCTCAACTCGGCCGCGATGATGGGCCAGTTGCGTACGGCCGTGCAGACGATGGCGACCATGCAGCTGCCGCCCGCCCAACTGCTCCGCAATCTGGACGATTTGGCACGAGGGCTGGGCGAGAACTATCTGGCGACCTGTCTGTACGCGGTCTACGACCCCATCCGCTCCGAGCTCCAGATCGCCAACGCCGGACATATCCCACCCGTGGTGGTCCGCGCCGCCGACGGCCGTAGCGAACAGCTCGACCTGCCGACCGGCGCCCCCATCGGTGTCGGCGGGGTGCCGTTCGAGAACGTGACGGTACGGGTCCGCCCCGGCGACCGGCTGGTGCTCTGCACCGACGGCCTGGTCGAGGTGCGCGGCCAGGAGATCGGCGCGGGCCTGGCGGCCCTCTGCGAGCTGGCGGCGCATCCCGCCGCCTCCATGGACCAGGCCTGCGACACCGTCATCCGCGCGCTCAACACCCACGGCGGACGCAAGGACGACGTGGCGCTGCTGATGGCCAGGCTGAACGGCATCCCGGCCGACGACGTCGCCGAGTGGCGGCTCGCCCTCGACGCGCGCGAGGTCACGCGGGCCCGGCGGCTGGTGCGCGGCAAGCTGTACGACTGGAATCTGCCGCAGGCCGTGGAGCACGCCGAGCTGATGGTCAGCGAGCTGGTCACCAACGCCGTACGGCACGCCCGGATCCGCCATGTGAGGCTCCGGCTGGTCCGCGCCGACGCCCTGCTCTGCGAGGTCACCGACGACAACCCCGCCCCGGCGAGCCTGCTGGGCGCGAAGCCCGACGACCAGTTCGGGCGGGGTCTGCGGGTCGTGAGCCGGCTGGCCCGTGGCTGGGGGAGCAGCAGTACTCCGCACGGCAAGACGGTCTGGTTCGAACTGGCTCTGGCGGGACGGGGTTCGCGAGTGACGCGCGTAGGTGACGTGGCGTCAATTAACCGTCGGTGGGCGTGAGACGGGTGAGTCGCCGCTGACCGAGACGGGCCTGTGGATCATCGGCAGTGGCGATACCACGCTTCCCGGGGCGGAGTATCGGCGGACGGCACCCGGGATCGAGAGCTGCCCGCCGGGTGGTCCGTCGTGAGCCCTGCCTGACGTGTCCAGCGGGGCCGGGTTAACGTCGGCGGATGAGCCTTTCGACTTCCTCCCCCGTCGAGCCCGACGCGTCGGCCCGTGGGGCGCGTACGAGTGGTGTGCAGTCCGTGGCCAGGGCCGCGCGGCTGCTCAGTGCCGTGGTCGACAGCCCCTCGGGGGCCACCTTGACCGAGTTGTCGAAGACCACCGGGCTCAATGTGAGCACCGTGCACCGGCTGTTGGCCACACTCACGGCCGAGGGGCTGCTGTGCCGTTCGCGGGAGAGCGAGCGTTTCCTGCCGGGTCCCGTACTGCTGAGGCTTGGGCGGCGGTCGCTCTCCTCCAGCGGTCTGCCCGATGTCACCGCCGTACTGAAGGAGTTGGCCGATCGCACCGGGGAGACCGCGAGTGTCGGGGTGTGCCGCGGCGACACCGTGCTGACCTTGATGAGCGTGCAGTCGGAGCAGCCGCTGCGGTACCTGGGCGAGCCGGGCCGCGCCGTACCGCTGACGGACTCCGTGATGGGGCTCGCCATCGCCGCCTTCGACCCGGACCGCGACCGGGCGCCCGCGCCCGGTACGTACGGCGGGAGCGGCGGGGACGACGACCGCGAACGCTGGTCGCAGAGTGTCGAACTGCTGGCCACCCGCTTCCGCGGCTACGCCGTCCTCGACGACACGGGCGGCAGCGGCCTCCGGGGGATCGCCGCGCCCGTGCACAGCGGATCGGCGTACATCCGGCTCGCGGTGGACATCCAGGGCCCCGCGAGCCGGATGGCGGACGACCGCCTCGGACGGCTGGGGTCCGCCGTGGTGGCCGCGGCGGAGAGTCTGCGCGGCCTGCCGGTCGCACTCGCCCTGGGCCAGCTCTGACCCGGCCCCGAGGCCCTGACCCGGCCGCCCCGGACCGGCTCCAAAGCCCGTCGATCCGCGCTCCCTTCGCTCTTTTCGCACAGTGAAACCTTCTTGCGCTGTGCGAAAAGCGGCAGTTGACGCATGATGCCGGCTGCCTTAAAGTCGTCCTCGCGATACCACGACCAGGGTGCGAAGGGAGCGGACGACGGCATGGCCTCACACGACGGCGCTCTCGTCATCTCCCGCAACCACCCGGTCTTCGATCTCCCCGAGATCGTCGCCGTCGAGCGCGGCCTGTTCGCGGACGCCGGTCTCGACGTGCGCTTCGCGGACGCAGGCACCGCCGGGGAGAGCGACGTCAGGGACCCGATCGCCCGCCGCAAGGAAGCCCTGTTCGAGGCCGAGCGGTCCGATCTGTTCAATCTCTGCGAATGGGGCGGCATCGACCGTCTGGAGCGCAACAGCCGTGGCGGGTACATCGGTTACCTCCGCCCCGCCGTCGTCGCCCAGGCACTGGTGAGCTTCGACCCCACGCTGAACGAGCCGCACGACATGAACAACGTGCCCGTCGGCGTCAACGAGTTCACGGGGTCGCACTACACCGCCCTGCATCTCCTGGAGGGCACGGTGCCCCGGGAGCAGATCAAGCTGGAGCATGTGGGCCCGCCCGCGGCGCGACTCGAATCCGCCGCGCGGGGAGAGCTGCGCGCCGTGATGCTGATGGAGCCCTTCCTCAGCCTCGCGCTGGAGCGCGGTGCCCATCTGCTCGGCTGCTACTTCTACCGGGGCGCCCAGGTCGTCGCCCCGCACCTGACGGCGGGGCGTCTCGACCTCTTCATGTCGGCGGTCAACTCCGCCGTGGATCTCATCAACGCGGACCGGCCGTCCTTCGCCGGTCATGTGGTTGAGGAGGTGGCCGGCGCGCTCGCACCCGAGCGGCTCCGCCCGGAGTACCACCGCTTCACCCACGCGACGCCCTTCACCAAGGAGCGTTTCACGGAGAGTTATGCCTGGATGAGGTCCTGGCAGCTCACCGACGGGCGCAGCGGTTACGACACTCTTCTGGCACTGAGGTGAGGGGGCGAGCCATGACGATTGAACTGGCGCACGCACCGCGCCTCACCCGGCGCTACCACCTGGACCTCTGTCTCCTCGCCGGCGGGCTGTGTCCGGGCGATCCCGGCTGTTCCGCCTCTCCCCGCTGTCCGGCGCTCTGACGCCTGGCGCTCTGACGCCTCGTACGGACCGGCGCGCACGCACGAGCCGGCTCTCCGTCCCACAGCACACACCCTTCTGAACGGGCGGCCCCGCCGCTCCCCGTCGCCGACTCTCTGTCGGGCGACAGCTGACCGTTCACTTCCGCTGCTCCGTCGGCCCACCGTCGTGCCGCCGCGCAACGCTCCAGCGCGCCGCCCCACCGCCCGCCCGGCGCGCGCTCCGCCCGCCTTCCCGCGCGGCCCATTGACCGCGACACCCTCCGAGGAGCACTCCATGCATCCCGCACACCCCTTTCCCGGGACCCTGAGCCGCCGGGGTCTGCTACGCGCCGGCGGATACGGTCTGGCCGCCGCGAGCCTCGGCCCGCTGCTCTCGGCCTGCGGGAGCGACGACTCCGGCTCCGGCGGTGGCGGTCTGTCCGCCAGGGTCGAGGACACCCAGGCGGGCACGGCCGGCGCGGTCATCAGGCCCATCAGCGAGAAGCTGCGGCTGACGGGAGACCTGAAGCTGTCGTACGTCGCGGGCACCGGGCCCGGCGATGTGCAGAACAAGCTGCTGTCCGGGGCGTTGGATGTCGCCAGCATGGGACCGATCGGAGCCGCCGTCGCGCTGGAGGCCGGGGCCGATGTCGTGATCTTCTCCGCGAGCCTGGCCAACCACGTCCGCTGGCTGGTGCCGGAGAACAGCCCGTACCGGACGATCAAGGATCTGCGCGGCAAGAAGATAGCCACCCCGCCCAAGAACAGCGACGCCTACCGCTCGACCCAACTGTCCACCGCCGTCAACGGAGTTGACTTCGAGGCGGAGTACCGGGCCCATCCGGGCGCGGTACTGGCCGGTCTGGCGCTCTTCGAGCGCGGCGACGTGGACGCCATCATCACCATCGAGCCCAACGCCACCCGGCTCGTCGCCAAGGGCGCCAGGCAGCTTTCCACCGTCACCGAACTGTGGCGTGAGGGCACCGGCTCGGACGCCCAGCTCCTGCTGAACGGCCAGGGTGGCCAGCGGAGTTGGGTGGACGGCAACAAGAAGACGGCCGCCGCCCTGGCCGCGCTGCGCCTCGAAGCCCACCACCACATCGCCGACCGCCCCGAGGTGCTCGCCGAACTGCACGCGTCGTACGGCGTTCCGGCCGCCGAGAAGAAGGCCATCGCACTGCTGCCGGAGCGGCTCGCGGGGATCTACCCGCAGGAGTGGAACGAGACCTCGTTCGCCAACCTGCGCGAGCAGTTGCGGGTCGCCGCGCGCACCGGGCTCATCAAGTCCGTTCCGGACAAGACCGTCTACCGCTCGCTGGGGTGAACCGGACGTGACATCGAATCTGCTGAAGAGTCCGCGGACGGCCGCGCCCGCCGCCGTGTCCCCGGACGACCCGCCCCGCCCGCCGCCCCCGCGCCGTGCGGGCCGTCCGGCCGCTCGCCGACTGGCCACGACCGTCCTGCCCGTCATCGCGTTCTTCGTCGTGCTCATCGGCGGCTGGCAGCTGCTCGCGCTGCGCGACGACAGTCCGCTGATGCCCCAAGTGCCGGTGATCTGGCAGGCGTTGACCGACGCGGTCACCTACCCGGTGTTCTACGAGTCGCTCGGCGTCACGATGCTGAGGGTCTCCCTGGGCTTTCTGCTCGCCTTCGCCGTGGCCGTCGTCGTGGGGATCGCGATGGGCCGGGTGGAGTTCGTGCGCCGGTTCTTCGAGCCCGCCGTGCTGATCGGCCTGACCGTCCCCGGCCTCGTCTGGGCGCTGCTGTGCGTCATGTGGTTCGGGATCTCGCTGACCAACCCGGTGGTGGCCGTCGCCCTGTCGGCGGCGCCCGCGCTGACCCTGAGCATCTATCAGGGAACGCTCGCCATGGACGGAGACCTGCGGGAGATGGCGTACGTCTACCGCTTCCCGGCCCGCTACAAGCTCCGCCACCTCTGGCTGCCCGCGCTGCGTCCGGCGCTGCTGTCCGGGGCCAGGCTCGGTCTCTCGCTGTCCTGGAAGGTGATCGTCCTGGTGGAGATGTTCGGCATGTCCAGCGGGATCGGCTATCAGCTCAACAACCAGTTCGCCGCCCAGGACGTCGCCGCCGTTCTCAGCTGGACGCTGTTGTTCGCGCTGGTCATGGGCGTGCTGGAGTACGGCGTCCTGCAAGGTCTCGAACGGCGGCTGAACCGCTGGCGGAAGGTGACCGCCGTATGAGCACGCCGAGCACCAACTCCGCGCGCGTCGTCCTCGACGGCGTGACCAAGGGCTTCACCACCGGCCGGACCGGACAGCGCGAGACCGTCTTCGAAGACTTCGGGCTGCGGGTCGAGGAGGGCGAACTCGTCGCCGTCGTCGGCGCGTCGGGCACCGGCAAGACCACCCTGCTGCATCTGGTCGCCGGGCTCGAACAGCCGGACGCGGGACGGGTGGAGACGGGCGGGAGCCAACAGGGCAGGCTGGGCGTCGTCTTCCAGCAGCCCCGGCTGCTCGACTGGGTCTCCGTACGCCGCAACGTCGAACTGGCCCTGCGCAGCGCGGGTCTCGACCCGGCCGGGGCTGGGCCCGCCCTGGCGGCCGTCGGACTCGCCGACCACGCGGACCGCTATCCGTCCGTGCTCTCCGGCGGGCAGCGCCAACGGGCCGCCGTGGCACGCGCGTTCGCGGTGGAGCCGGAACTGGTACTGCTCGACGAGCCGTTCAGCGCGCTGGACCAGCTGACCGCGCGCCGGCTGCGGCTGCTGCTCCAGGACCTGTGGACCGCGAGACCCCGGACGGGACTGCTGGTCACCCACAACCCGCTGGAGGCCGCCTTCCTGGCCGACCGGGTGATCGTGCTGGACGGCAGGCCCGCCGTGATCCGCGAGGAGTTCACCGTCGGCCTGCCCCGCCCCCGGCTGCCCGAGGACCGCGCCGTCTTCGATCTCCACAGCAAGATCCTCGCCGCGCTGGGCTGACCGCCCGCGCCCCACTGTCACAGGACCCGCCCCGGGTCCTGCCCACCGAGACGAAAGGTGTCCGTCATGGCACCCAGGAAAAAGATCACCATGGAGACGCTCTCCCTGGTCTTCTCCCTCCCGCAGCTCGTCGCCCAGCAGGAGGGCTACTACGAGGAGGAGGGGCTGGACGTCGACTTCGTGCCCAAGGGGTACGAGGCCGCCGTCACCTTCCTCGACGACCACGAACTGGTCAGCGCCTTCGGCACCGTGCGCTCCAACTTCGAGAGCGGCGACGCCTCGCTGTACCGCGCCTGCGAGTGGGGGCAGATCCGCCGCTCGCACGACACCGAGGTCGGCGGCCGGGTCGTCGGCAAGCGGGCGGCGGTCGGCAGCCAGGCCATCTTCGTACGGCCCGACTCCCCGGCCGTGCACCCGCAGGACCTGGCCGGTGAAGCGGTCGCGGTGAACTTCCACCACGGCTCGCACTATCTCGCGCTCCAGGCCCTGGAGGGCTTCCTGCCGCGTGAGGAGATCAAGGTCGTGCATGTCGGCGGGCCGCAGCAGCGGTTCGAGGCGCTGCGCGACGGGCGGGTGCCGGCCGCCGCGCTGATGGAGCCGTGGATCACCGTGGCGCAGAAGCAGGGGTACCAGCTCCTCACCGAGGCGTTCTACGTCGGCTCGGAGATCGCTTCCCCCGAGGTCGACGCGGACACCTACGACGCGCTGAACCGCGCCGTGGTCAAGGCCGTGCACAAGCTGAACGAGGACCCGTTCCCGTACCTGCACCACCTCATCGGCGAGGTCCCGGCGGAGATCGACCCGGATCTGAAGCCGTCGGACTTCGCGCGGTGGCGCCTGCGGTTCGTGGAGCCTTCGCCGTACCCGCAGGGGCAGTTCCAGCGGACCTTCGACTGGATGCGGAGCTGGGACCTGATCAAGGAGGACGGCTCCTCGTACAACACGCTGGTCGACAATCTGCTGCCGGCCTGACCCGGGAGACGGGCTCCGGGGGCGCGGGCCCGCGACGCGCGGGGGCCGTACGGCGCTGGAACCGCCGTACGGCCCCCGCGGGTCTGCGCGCATCCTCCCATCCCTCCCCGCCGTCCCATCCCGCCCTTGCTTCTCGCCCGCTCCCTTCCCGCTCCTCTCCCGACAGGGGTCCGACTGTGCGTGACCTACGGGTGTGGCCCCTGTACGTGGGCGGGTTCCTCGGCCCCTACGGCAGCACGATGGTCACGCCGATCGTCCACGAGGTCGCCGCCGGGCTGGACAGCACACCCGGGCTCGCGGCCGGCGCCGTCACCGCCTACATGCTCCCGTTCGCCGCGCTGATGCTGGTCAGCGGCACGCTGGCGGAGCGGTGGGGGCGGGGACGGGTGATGCGTGTGGCGCTCGCCGGGTTCGTGGTGGCGACGGTGCTGTGCGCCGTGGCTCCGACGATGGATCTCTTCCTGACCGCCCGCGCGCTCCAGGGCGCGGCCAACGCCTTCACCACCCCGCTGCTGGTCGCCGCCATCTCCGACCTCGTCGGCGGGGCGCGGCTGGGCCGTGCCCTCAGTTGGTTCGCCGCAGCGCAGGCGGCCGGGCAGGGGATGAGCCCGCTGTTCAGCGGGATGGGCGCGGCGGTGCACTGGCGGCTGGCGTTCGTGGTGCCGGGGCTGTGCGGACTGCTGCTGGTGTGCTTCCCCCCGTCGGCCTCGGCCACCCGGCGGGTCGCCACCGCGCCCGCCTCGTGGCGGTCCCTGGCCAACCGGCGTCTGCTGCTGGCCTGTTCGGTGTCGTTCCTCTGCTATCTCGCGTCGGTGGGGCTGACCGTGATGCTCGTGCTCCGCGCGCGGGACCGGTTCGGTCTCGGTCCGGTGGAGACCGGGCTGCTCAGCTCGGCCTTCGGGCTGGCCGGTATCTGCGCGGCGCCCTTGGCGGGCCGTCTGCTCGCCGGGAAGGGGCCGCATCTCTCCGGCATCGCGTCCAACGCGGCGCTCGTCACCGGGCTGGTGACCGCGGCTTTCGCGACCGGCCTGCCGGTGCTCCTGACGGGCGTGGCGCTGGTCGGCGCGGCGGTGACGGGCCTGCGCTCGGTCACCAACACGCTGGCGGTGACCAGCGCACCCGACAACAGGGGCGGCGCCGCGTCCCTCGCCCTGTCGGCCCAGTTCTTCGGAGGAGCCGCGGCGGCGCCGGTGTGGCTGCCGATGTACCACGCTTACGGGGACCTCGGGTTCGCGGCGGCGGCGGGCGCGCCGCTGGTGGCGCTGGCCGTACTCGTCATATCGGCACGGAGCGTGTCCGGGGCGGCCCGGCCGGGTCCTGGCGGTCCGTGAAGGGTCTCTGGCCGGGGGATTCGGCGGCGGGTAGCGTGGGCGAAATGAAGATCCTCATCAGCGCCGACATGGAGGGCGCCACCGGGGTGACCTGGCCGGCCGACGTCCTGCCGGGGACGCCGCAGTGGGAGCGCTGCCGCGCGCTGTTCACCTCGGACGTGAACGCCGCCGTCCTCGGTTTCTTCGACGGGGGCGCCGACGAGGTGCTGATCAACGAGGCGCACTGGACCATGCGCAACCTGCTCCTCGAAGAGCTGGACGAGCGCGCCCAGATGCTCACCGGCCGTCACAAGTCGCTGAGCATGGTGGAGGGCGTCCAGCACGGCGACGTCGACGCGATCGCGTTCGTCGGCTACCACACGGGTGCGGGCACCGAAGGCGTCCTCGCGCACACCTATCTCGCCAACTCCATCACCGGAGTCTGGCTCAACGGCGCCCGCGCGAGCGAGGGCCTGCTCAACGCGCAGGTCGTCGCCGAGTACGGCGTCCCCGTCGTCCTCGTCACCGGTGACGATCTGACCTGCGCGGACGCCGACGGGTACGCGGCGGGCGCCCGCAAGGTCGCCGTCAAGGACCATGTCTCGCGGTACGCCGCGGTCTGCCGTACCCCCGCGCGTACCGCCGCCGCCATCCGTGCGGCGGCCAAGGAGGCCACCGCGCTGGCCGTACGGTACGAACCGGTCGCCGTCGGCCCCTACACCGTCGAGCTGGAGTTCGACGCCGAGCATCTCGCCGCCGCCTCCACCGTCGTCCCCGGAGTGGTGCGCGCGGGTGAACGGCGGGTCGCGTACACGAGCGGGACCATGTACGAGGGCATTCGCACCTTCAAGGCGGTCACCACGATCGTCTCGGCCGCGGTGGAGGAGCAGTATGGCTGACATGACGCAGGAGAACGCGAGTACGGACCGGGCGGAGCCCATCGACATGGTGGCGCTGGACGAGGCGGTGTCGTTCACCTCCGACCTCATCCGTATCGACACCACCAACCGGGGCGGCGGCGACTGCCGGGAGCGCCCCGCAGCCGAGTACGTCGCCGAGCGGCTGGCCGCCGCAGGACTGGAGCCCGCGCTCCTCGAACGGACCACCGGCCGCACCAACGTCGTCGCACGCATCCCGGGCACCGACCCGACAGCCGACGCGCTCCTGGTCCACGGCCATCTGGACGTCGTACCCGCCGAACCCGCCGACTGGTCCGTGCACCCCTTCTCCGGCGAGGTCAGGGACGGCGTCGTATGGGGTCGCGGGGCCGTCGACATGAAGAACATGGACGCGATGGTGCTCGCCGTCGTCCGCGCCTGGGCCCGCGCCGGCGTCCGGCCGCGCCGGGACATCGTGATCGCGTACACCGCCGACGAGGAGGCCAGCGCGATCGACGGCTCCGGCTTCCTCGCCGACCACCACCCGGAGCTCTTCGAGGGCTGTACGGAGGGCATCAGCGAGTCAGGGGCCTTCACCTTCCACGCCGGGCCCGGCATGACGCTCTACCCCGTCGCGGCGGGCGAACGCGGCACCGCCTGGCTCAAGCTCACCGCACACGGCAGGGCGGGCCACGGCTCCAAGGTCAACCGCGCCAACGCGGTCAGCAGGCTCGCGGCGGCCGTCGCCCGCATCGGCCACCACGAATGGCCGCTCAGGCTCACCCCGACCGTCCGTGCCGCCCTCAAGGAGCTGGCCGCCCTCCATGGATTCGACGCCGACGTCGAGTCCGAGCACTTCGACCCCGACGCACTGCTCGCCAAGCTCGGCCCCGCGGCGGCGCTGGTCGAGGCGACCGTGCGCAACAGCGCCAACCCGACGGTCCTGGAAGCCGGTTACAAGGTCAATGTGATCCCCGGTCAGGCCGTCGCGTATGTGGACGGCCGGATGCTGCCGGGCGGCGAGGACGAATTCCGCACCACGATGGACGAGTTGACCGGACCCGACGTGGAGTGGGAGTTCCACCACCGCGAGGTGCCCCTCCAGGCGCCGGTCGACTCACCGACGTACGCCAAACTCCGCGCGGCCGTCGAGCGGTTCGACCCGGCCGGGCACGTCGTGCCGTACTGCATGTCGGGCGGCACCGACGCCAAGCAGTTCTCCCGGCTCGGTATCACCGGCTACGGCTTCTCGCCGCTGAAGCTGCCCCCCGGCTTCGACTACCAGGCCCTCTTCCACGGCGTCGACGAACGGGTCCCGGTGGACGCCCTGCACTTCGGGGTCCGCGTTCTCGACCACTATCTCCAGACCGCGTAGGGGAGTTGGGCATGCAGCGGATCGCGCCGTACGGATCATGGCCGTCACCGGTCGACGCCGCGCTGGCCGCCTCGCACGACGGGCGGCCGGAGTACGTCGGCACCGTCGGCGACGAGGTGTGGTGGACGGAACCCCGGCCCACGGAGGAAGGCCGGCGCGTCCTCGTACGCCGCCGGTCCGACGGCCGAGAGGAATCGGTCCTGCCCGCCCCCTGGAACGTCCGCACCAGGGTCATCGAGTACGGCGGCAGGCCCTGGGACGGGGTAGTACGGGACGACGGCTCCACGCTCATCGTCTTCGCGCACCTCCCGGACCAGCGGCTCTACGCCTACGAGCCGGACGGCGACGGGCCGCCGCGCCCGCTCACCCCCGCCCCCGCACCGGACGGCCGGCGGACCGGCACCCAGCGCTGGGCCGATCCGCACCTGCGGCTCGACACCGGCCATGTCTGGTGCGTGCTGGAGGAGTTCACCGGCGAGTCGCCCACCGACGTACGCCGCGTCATCGCCTCCGTACCGCTGGACGGCTCGGCCGCCGACGACCGCGCGGCGGTGACCGAACTCTCCGACGGCCGGCACCGCTTCGTCACCGGACCCCGGCTGTCACCGGACGGCCTGCATGTCGCCTGGATCGCCTGGGACCACCCCCGAATGCCCTGGGACGGCACGGAGTTGCTGCTCGCCGACACCGCCGGTACGGACGCCGTCACCGGGGTCCGTACCGTAGCGGGAGGCCCCGAGGAGGCCGTCGTACAGGCCGACTGGGCGTCCGACGGCTCCCTTCTGTACGTCTCCGACCCCGGCGACTGGTGGCAGCTGCACCAGCTGCGGATCGACGCGTCGGCCCCGGGCGGCGTCACCGCGCCCACCCGGCTGAGCCCGGCCGTGGACGAGGAGTTCGGCGGACCGCTGTGGAAGATCGGCCTCCAGTGGTTCCGGCCGATGGGGGACGGGCTTTTAGGCGGCGGCCACCGCCACGGCGCCCCCCCGCGCCGCCACCCCGCCCCCCCACCCCCCCCACACCCCCCCCCCCGACCGCCCCCCCCCCCCCCCCCCCCCCCCCCCCCCCCCCCCCCCCCAACACAACCCCACGCCCCCCCCCCCGCGCGCGTGTCGTTCTCGGTGGGTTGCGGCGCCGCGCTTTGGAGCGTCCCCCTCTAGAGGCGCCGCCCTATGGCCGCCGCCTGCAGCGCCGCCGCCCACGGCAAGGGCGCCACCGCGCTCGGCATCCTCGACCCCGAGACCGGCCAACTCGCCGACGCGGCGGGGCCCTGGACCGAATGGGCCGCCACCCTCGCCGTCCGGGGCACCCGCGTGATCGGCGTCGGCGCGAGCCCGCGCAGCGCGTACGAGATCGTGGAGCTGGACACCGCCACCGGGCGGGCCCGGGTCATCGGCTCGGCGCACGACGACCCGGTCGACCCCGTGTACTACCCCGAGCCGCAGATCCGTACGTTCACCGGCCCCGGCGACCGGGAGATCCACGCCCACATCTACCCGCCGCACAGCCCCGACCACAGCGCGCCCGCCCAGGAGTTGCCCCCGTACGTCGTATGGGCGCACGGCGGGCCCACCAGCCATGCCCCGCTCGTACTCGACCTGGAGATCGCCTACTTCACCTCGCGCGGCATCGGTGTCGCCGAGGTCAACTACGGCGGCTCCACCGGCTACGGACGCGCCTACCGCGAACGGCTGCGTGAACAGTGGGGTGTTGTCGACGTCGAGGACTGCGCGGCCGTCGCGCGCGCCCTCGCCGACGAGGGCACCGCCGATGCCGAGCGGCTCGCGATCAGGGGCGGCAGCGCGGGCGGCTGGACCAGCGCCGCGTCGCTCACCTCCACCGACGTCTACGCGTGCGGCACCGTCATCTACCCGATCCTCGACCTGTCGACCTGGGTCTCCGACGGGACGCACGACTTCGAGTCGCGGTATCTGGAGTCGCTCGTCGGTCCCTTCGCCGACGTACCGGGCCGCTACCGCGAACGCTCGCCGATCAACCACGTCGACCGGATCACCGCGCCGTTCCTGCTGCTCCAGGGGCTGGACGACGTGATCTGCCCGCCGGTCCAGTGCGAACGCTTCCTCGCCCAACTGGCCGGGCGCGACGTCCCGCACGCGTACCTCACCTTCGAGGGGGAGGGCCACGGCTTCCGCAGGGCGGACACGATGGTCCGCGCGCTGGAGGCCGAACTGTCCCTGTACGCCCGGACGTTCGGGATCAGCCGCCCCGACGTCCCGGTGCTGGAGCTGAGGAAGTGACGCCCGCGTCCCCCGGCTCTTCCGTGGGCCCGTTGGTGCGCCCGCCCCGGCTGCGGCCCGGCGCGAAGGTCGCCGTCGTCGCACCCAGCGGCCCCGTGCCCGCCGACCGGATCGAAGCGGGCCTGGACATCCTGCGCGGCTGGGGCCTGGACCCCGTCGTGGCACCCCATGTCCTGGACCTGCACCAGGAGTTGGACTATCTCGCGGGATCGGACGAGGCGCGCGCCCGCGACCTCCAGGACGCCTGGTGCGACCCCACGGTCTCGGCCGTCCTGTGCGCACGCGGCGGCTACGGCGCCCAGCGCATGGCCGACCTGCTCGACTGGGACGCCGTACGCGCGGCGCCCCCGAAGGTCTTCGTCGGCTACAGCGACATCACCGCGCTGCACGAGGCGTTCGCCGTACGCGCGGGAGTCTCCACCCTGCACGGTCCGATGGTCGCCGCCCTGACCTTCCTCAAGGACCCGGCCACCCAGGAGTCGCTGCGCGCGACGCTCCTCGAACCGGAGACGGTCCGGACCATCGGCCTGGACACGGCGGGCGCGCTCGTTCCCGGCCGGGCCCACGGCGTCACCCTCGGCGGCTGCGTCAGCCTGCTCGCCGCCGACCTCGGCACCCCGCACGCGCGCCCGTCCGCCGCCGGCGGCCTGCTGCTGATCGAGGACATCGAGGAGGAGCCGTACCGGCTGGACCGGATCCTCACCCAACTCCTGCGCTCCGGCTGGCTGGACGGGGTCGCCGGGGTCGCGCTCGGCTCCTGGGCGGGCTGCGGCCCGTACGAGGCGGTCCGGACCCTGATGCTCGACCGCCTCGGCGGTCTCGGCGTCCCGGTGGCGGAGGAACTGGGCTTCGGCCACGGCCCGACGAACCTGACGGTGCCGCTGGGCGTGCCGGCGGTCCTGGACGCGTCGGACGGCGGGGCCACGCTCACGCTGGACGTGCCGGCGCTGGCGAACTAGGCCGGCGCGATGGCTGACGGGCCCACGGACCAGGTCGTGTCTTCGAAGTAGCGCCGTCCGCCTGCCAGGCGCCGCGGGCCAGGCGGGACTTCGAAGACACGGCCTAGCACCCAGCACGGGGATGAACTGCGGGCTGTCGGCGGACTGTCCCGCGGTCAGTCGCCGTCGCGGTTGAGGGTGCCGGCGATGCGTTCGGCGATGGCTTGCCGGAGGTCGGGGTCGAGACGTTCGGCTGTGAGGGATTCGTACAGCCACAGTCCGTCGGCGGCCAGGCGGGCGATGAACCGGTCGAGCGCGGCGGGGTCGTCGATGGCTGGGGCGGGAGGCGGTGCCCAGCGTTCGATCACCGCGTCCCAGGGGGCGGCGTGTTCGGCGGTCGTCGCTCCTTCCAGCATGAACAGCAACTCGGCGCGGGTGGCGCTCTGGGTCGCGACGCGGGTGTAGGCGGTGAGCCGTTCGGCGGCGGTGGCTTCGGTCGCGGGCTTTCCCGCCGCCGCGGTCATGCCCGCTTCCCACTGATCGGCGAGATGCTGGTGGATGGCCTGCACGAGGTCGTCGCGGGAGGCGAAGTGGTAGAGGAGACCGCCCTTCGTCAGGTCGGCCTCGGCGGCGACGGAGTCGAAGGTGACGCTCTTGACGCCCTCGCGCTCCACGACGCGGGCGGCCGCTTCAAGGATCTGGGTTCGTTTGCTGGTCCGCATGGTTGCTCCCGGTCCGGTCAGTGGTGTGCTGGGACTGCGGCGGCGTGCGCGGCGGCGGTCAGGGCTGATCCGGGCCCGTGACGGCGCAGGAGCAGACCCGTGGCGATCGCGCCGACGGCCATCACGGCGGTGACCACGACCATCACGACGAAGTACGCGTTGTCGAACGCGTTGGAGGCCGCGGTGATCAGCGAGGGATTGTCCTTGCCCAGCGCGAGCGCGGCGTCGAGACTGTCGCGCGCCCGGTCCGGCACCCCGGCGGGCAGGTCGATGGTCGTGCTGTAGACGGCGGTCAGGAGACTGCCGAGAAGCGCGACCGCGATGAGGCTGCCGAACTCGTAGGAGACCTCCTCGATGGAGGAAGCCATGCCGGCCCGGCGGGCCGGGACGTTGCCCATGATCGCGCTGGAGGCGACGGACATTGCCGCCCCGAGCCCGGCGCCGGTGATCAGCAACCCGGTCACCAGCAGTTCCATGCTCGTGTTGAAGCTGACCAGAACCACCGCGGCGCCGGCCGTGCTGAGGGCGAGACCGCCCGCGACGATGGGCAGCAGACCGACCTTGTGCAGAACGGCACCGCCGACCATGGCCGTCGGCAGTGACCCCAAGGCGAGGGCGGCGACCAGCAGCCCCGCGCGCAGCGGGGTGAAGCCTTCCACGAGCTGGAAGCGCTGGGTGGTGACCAACTGGATACCGGCGATGGCGAACATGGACAGCCCGGCGGCCAGGACGCCGGCGAGGAACGCCTGGTTGCGGAAGATCGCGAAGTCCAGCAGCGGGTAAGGCAGGCGGCGCTGCCGCCTGGCGAACGCCCACCCGCCCACTGCCGCCGCGAGGACGGCGGTGGCCATGACGAGGGGGGCGGGGGTGGTCTTCGCGGTCTCCTTGATCGCGATCACCAGGCCGACCAGGGCGACGAGCGCGAGCAGCGAGGAGATCAGATCCCAGCGCTTGGAGGGATCGGCGTCGTTGGAGGGCGCGAGGACCAGCGTGGCGATGATCGCGGCGATGACGACGGGGACGTTGATGAGGAAGACCGACCCCCACCAGAAGCTGTTGAGCAGGATGCCGCTGACGATCGGGCCCAGCCCGCTGCCCACGATCGCCAGGCTTCCCCAGACGGCGATGGCGACGTTGCGCTCACGTTCGTCCTCGAACGTGACACGGATCAGGGCCAGGGTCGCGGGCATCATCGCCGCCGCCCCCACCGCCAGGAACGCCCGCGCCGCGATCAGCGCCTCCGGGTTCGACGAGAACGCGGCGGCCAGCGAGGCGGCCCCGAAGACCACCAGCCCGATCAGGAACATCCGCCGGTGCCCCACCCGGTCCCCCAGTGTCCCGCTGCCCAGCAGCAGCCCGGCCATCACCACCGGATAGGCGTTGATGATCCACAAGCTCTCCGAACTGCTCGCGCCGAGATCCTCCACCAGCGTGGGCAACGCCGCGTACAGGATGGAATTGTCCAGCGTGATCAACAGCAGCCCCGCACTCACCACCGTGAGCAGCAGCCAGCGCCGCTTCGTGCTCAGAACCATCTCCGCGTGCCTCTCAGGCAGACCGTCACGACCCCATAACTGTACCTTACGAAAGGTATAGTTATGAAACTGTACTCACGGCAACGGATCGCTGACGTGGGCTTTTCTGCGCTCCGCGGCGCGACCTGCCAGAACGCCACGAACCGTGGCAGACGACATACGAGCGCTTCGCGCGCCGCAAAGCGGAGGGCACCTGGGCGCACTCGGCAGATGGCCAGGTACTGGGTCGGCCACGAGGGGGCCTGGCTCCCACCCTTCTGGCCGCCCTGCGGGTACCACGGGCCAAAGTGGGGCGACCATGGCAGCGGCCCCATCAAAGGCCGGCGGCCTGCCACCATCGCAGCCACACCGCACTCGGAGGCAAGCCCCCATCACCCGCGTCAACAACCCTGCGAGCCAATACACCTAGAGCGTGTCTCCTTGATTCCAGAGCTGGGGGCGTCGTGCGAGAGTGATGGAATGTCGAACCTTGGCGATGGCTTCCGCTGTATGAGGGCCTCGCTCGCGCTGAAGCTTCTGCCTTTGCTGCGTGTCGTGAGACGAACGCGCCCGCCTTGGAGCACGCCTTGGCGGAGAAGGCCACGCTCTGCGGCATCCGCAAGGGACAGGTGACGGTGTATCGGCACCTGTTCGTCGCAAGAGGGGCAAGGCGGTGTTCGGAGTGCAGGGCAAAGGCAAGTGCGGCTGGCGCCGTTGCCCCGAGGTGAGTCAGGTCGCACCCTTGTTAGGTGTGCCCCGGGCGTGGGCGCATCCAGATCAAGATGGCGGCGAGATGGAGTGCGGCTCGGTAGGCAATGGCCGGCTTGTCACTTCGCATGGCAAGACCGCGCCACTGCTTGAGCCGGTTGATGCACCGTTCAACGGTGTTGTGCTGCTTGTATACGTCTGCGTCGAAGCCGGGCGGACAGCCTCCGGCACGGCCTCGTCGTAGACGATGTCCCATCTGGTCGGCGGGCTGAGGAATGACTGCGCGGACTCCGCGATGACGAAGATGCCCACGGATTGCGCGGGAGGAGTATGCGCGATCCGCGAGGACCGCATCCGGTCGGGTTCTCGGCCGTCCTGCTCCAGTCCTGGGGACACGGATCTTGGCCATGACTGCCTAGTACTCCAGTTGCACTTCTCCATTTGTCCTGGTCACAGGGCCTTTCCGGAGTCTAGTTTGCTGACGCTGTGTCAGGGTGGCGGTGGTTCGTG
>NZ_JBHXRX010000056.1:53770-56268 GCF_042714995.1 Streptomyces sp. NPDC058665 | reverse complement strand
GACAGGACCCAGGCCCTGTCCGGCGGATCTTCGCGGGCCCGGAACGCCCGGCACGGCACCTCGCCGCGTTGTCGGAGTCGGCCAAGTATGTCCAGTACGAGCCCGATCCTCCGCCTTGCGATGCACCGCACCAGGCGCCCCGGGCTGATCCACGAAGATCCGCCGGACAGGGCCTAGTGCCGCCATTCCCTTTCACGGCCGGCCGTCCAGGCGCCCGGCGCCGTGTAACGGACCTCGCCCCAGCGGGACTTGCGCCGCTGCCTGGCGGCGGAGGACGCGACGGCCTGCTCGCGTGTACCGGTCAGGGTGGACAACACCGCGAGCAGCGCGGCGAGTTCCATCTCCCCGGGTGCGCCTCTGACGACGCGCACAAGCTGTTCGGCCGACGTCAGGGCGACGGGTTCGTGTACTCGCGGGCCGGCCACATGGTTGGGCTGCATCATTTCCCTCCGGTGCTCCGAGAACAGCTGCATCCGTGCTTTCTCCCGTTCGCCGGAGACGGCATTTCCACGGCGATGCGGGTACCGTCGTACGCCTGGCGCGCGACGGCGGGCACCAGGGGCGGGCCAACTGTCGGCTACCGTCACTTTCATTGAAGGGTCCTACCGCACCGCCCTTCCAGCGGATCGACCCCCTAATTCCCCCACCCCTACCCCTAAGTCGATAGGGGCCGGCAGGGGTCGCCACGCGCCCGCGCGCACATGAACGCTGAACTCAGCCTGAGGCAGAGGCTTCAGTCGGACCGATCCGAGGAACTTGATTGATGGCCGCCATATCCAGCAACAACGCGTCGAACTGGATCCGGGAGTTTCATCCGGCCGACCGGACGTCCCCCCGGATGATCTGCTTCCCCCACGCGGGCGGTGCGGCGAGCTACTACTTCCCTGTCTCCCGGGCGCTCTCCGGGCAGGTCGAGGTCCTCGCCGTCCAGTACCCCGGGCGTCAGGACCGTTACGCGGAACCGGCCATCGGCAATGTGGAGAACCTCGCCGCCGCGATCTTCCGTGAACTCCCGCTGGAGGACCTGGACCGGACCTGGCTCTTCGGCCACAGCATGGGCGCCGCCGTCGCCTTCGAGGTGGCCCGGCTGATGGAACGGGAGCTGGACCGGTCGCCCCTCGGAATCATCCTGTCCGGTCGGCGCGCGCCGTCCCGGTACCGTGACGAGACCCTGCACCGCCAGGGCGACGCGGCGATCATCGCCAACGTCCAGGCGCTCAGCGGCACCGACGCGACCGTCTTCGACGATCCCGACACGCACCGTCTGATCATGCCCGCCCTGCGGGCCGACTACCGCGCCATCGAGACCTACCGGCCGGCCGGCACCCCGCAGGTCGCCTGCCCGGTCCATGTCTTCGTGGGCGACGCCGACCCGTTGAGCACACTGGACGAGGCGGGCAGCTGGCGCGACCACACCACGGGCGAGTTCACGATGCGCGTCTTCCAGGGCGACCACTTCTATCTGACGGCGCGCCCCGCCGAGGTCATCTCCGCGATCTCGCAGCTGATCGTGCCCGCCCCGCCCCGCGCCTGAGCGCACCGCCGCTGCCGTCGGGGGTGGTGGGCCGGATCCGGACCGGAACCCGATCCGAACCGGATACGACCACCGCCCACGGATCGACTCACCTCTCGCCTGTGTGCTGTGATCAGGCGGACATCGACGCAGCCGGTCCGGCAGAGTGGGAGAAACGCCGTGTTCTACTACGTACTGAAGTACGTGCTGTTGGGCCCCCTGCTGCGACTGCTCTTCCGGCCGCGCATCGAAGGGCTCGAACACATACCGGCGGACGGCGCCGCGATCCTCGCGGGCAACCATCTCTCGTTCTCCGACCACTTCCTGATGCCCGCGATCATCCGGCGGCGGATCACGTTTCTCGCGAAGGCCGAGTACTTCACCGGGCCGGGCATCAAGGGCCGCCTCACCGCCGGTTTCTTCCGCGGCGTCGGCCAGATCCCGGTCGACCGGTCAGGCAAGGAAGCCGGCCAGGCGGCGATCCGGGAAGGGCTCGGGGTGCTCGGCAAGGGCGAGTTGCTGGGGATCTACCCGGAGGGCACGCGCTCGCACGACGGTCGGCTCTACAAGGGCAAGGTCGGTGTCGCGGTGATGGCCATCAGGGCACAGGTCCCGGTGGTGCCGTGCGCGATGGTGGGTACGTTCGAGATCCAGCCGCCCGGCCAGAAGATCCCCAGCATCAAGCGGGTCACGATCCGCTTCGGTGAGCCGCTGGACTTCTCGCGCTACGCGGGTCTGGAGAACCAGAAGGCCGCGGTCCGCGCCGTGACCGACGAGATCATGTACGCGATCCTCGGGCTGTCCGGGCAGGAGTACGTGGACCGGTACGCCGCCGACGTGAAGGCCGAGGAGGCCCAGCGGGCACCGGGAAAGAAGTTCCCGCGCCTGCGCCGCTGATCGCCGCGCGCCCGGTGACGCGAGAGGGGGGGGCGGCCCCCCCCCCGCCGCGCCCCCCCCCCCCCCGGCCGGTTGGGCCCATGTGATC
>NZ_JBHXRX010000056.1:0-53760 GCF_042714995.1 Streptomyces sp. NPDC058665 | reverse complement strand
CGTGACGGCCGTGGCGGCCCCGGGGCCCCGGTTAATTATGCCCCCGCGCCGGCGCGGCTCAGCGCCGCGCCCCCGGGCCCGCGTGGGGGGCCGCCGCCCGCCTTCGGCCGTCGCCCCCTCCCCTCTGACTAGCCCGTCACGGCTTGGGCGTGGCGTGCGGTGCGCACGTCACGTCGCGGCTGTCGAGTTTGCCGCTGAGCAGATACGACTCGACCCGGTCGTTCAGGCACGGGTTCGCCAGATTGGTGATGCCGTGCGAACCGGCGTCCCGCTCGGTGATCAGGCGTGAGCCCTTGAACCGCTTGTGCAGTTCGACCGCGCCCCCGTACGGGGTGGCGGCGTCGCGCGTGGACTGCGCGATCAGTACGGGCGGCAGCCCCCGGCCCGTGCGGACCTCGACCGGTGTCTGCTGCTCCACGCCCCAGGTGGCGCAGGGCAGGTTCATCCAGGCGTTGGCCCAGGTGAGGAACGGGTGGTCGCGGTGGAGCCGGGTGTTGTCCCGGTCCCAGGTGCGCCAGTCGGTGGGCCACTTGGCGTCGGCGCACTCGACGGCGGTGTAGACCGCGTTGCTGTTCTCCGCAGCCGCGTTGCCCACCGTGTCCGACAGGTCGGGCGCGACGGCGTCGACGAGCGCCTGGGTGTCTCCGGCCAGGTACTTGCTCCAGATGTCGGCGACCGGCACCCAGCTGGAGTCGTAGTACGGGGCGCTCTGGAAGAGGCCGATGAGTTCGGCCGGTCCTACGATGCCGCCGATCGGCTCCTTCTTGGCGGTGGCGCGAAGCTTCTCCCACTGCTTCTCGACCTTCGCGACGGTGTCGCCGATGTGGAACGCCGCGTCGTTCTCGGCGACCCACTTCTTCCAGTCGTCGAAGCGCATCTCGAAGGCGACGTCCTGGTCCAGGTTGGCCTGGTACCAGATCTTCTGCTTTGACGGGTTCACCACGCTGTCCAGCACCATGCGCCGTACATGGGACGGGAAGAGCGTGCCGTACACGGCGCCCAGGTAGGTGCCGTACGAGACGCCCACGTAGTTGAGCTTCCTGTCGCCGAGCGCGGCCCGCAGGACGTCCAGGTCACGCGCGGTGTTGGGCGTCGTCATGTGCGGCAGCATCCAGCCGCTGCGCTCCTTGCAGCCGTCCGCGTACTCGGCCGCGAGCTTGCGCTGGGCGCGCTTGTCGGCCTCGCTGCCGGGGACGGGGTCTGCCTTGGGAGCCTTGACGAACTCCTGCGGGTCGACGCACGAGATGGGCGTCGAGCGCCCGACCCCGCGCGGGTCGAAGCCGACGAAGTCGTACGCCTTCGCGGCATCCGCCCAGATCGCGTTCTTGGTCACGACGCGGCGCGGGAACGCCATGCCGGAACCGCCGGGGCCACCGGGGTTGTAGACGAGCGAGCCCTGACGCTCGCTCGCCGTGCCGGTGTTGCCGATCCGGTCGACGGCTATCCTGATCTGTTTGCCGTTCGGGCGGGCGTAGTCGAGCGGGACGCTCACGTAGCCGCACTGGATCGGCTTCTCCAGGGACCATTCGGCCGGGCAGTCCGCCCAGTCGATCCCCTTCTTCGCCGCGCGTGCGGCGGCCACCTCGGCACCGGCCGCCTGGGCGCTGCGTACCTTCTGTTCCTTGCTCTGCGCGGCCCTGCCACTGTCGGCACGGCCGTCGGCGCTCGCCGATGTGGCGGCGAGCGTGGTCGCTATGAGCGTGCCCGCGAGCAGAGTGCCGGCCGAGCCGAGCACCGCTGTGCGTCTCAAGTGGTACCTCCCCCTGTGTGACGCGCCGCACGCCGCGACGCTGTTCGTAGGGTTACCGAGGGGGATCCTTTCGTCTGTGGGGCAGTTGAGAACAGGCCAAACCGGCAATTCTTTGCCGAACCGATAGCCGGTGCCCCCAGTTCCGCTCAGCGGTACAGCTCCGCCAGTGCCTCGTCCAGGACCTGACGCAGGACCCGGGCGTCCGGGGCGAGCGCGGTCACGAGCGCTCCGGGACCGGCGAGCGGGGTGAGTACGGCGGTGTCGCCGAACAGTCGCGGGGCCACTGGCTTCTCCTCGAACTCCGGTCTCACCAGAAGGAGTTGGCCGACCGCCCGGTGGCCGCCGATGACCGCTCCGCCGTCCCAGCCGCCGGGTGCGCCGGGGCCGAGCGCGAGGTGCTGGTCCAGCAGCGGGCGGCCGGCGCGGTGCACGGTGAGCCGGGTGGTGACGGTGCCGGGCGCCTCGCCGTGCCGGCCGAGGATCAGTTCCTCGCGCAGTACCAGCCGGGCGGTGGGGGCGAGTTCGACGCGCGTGTGTGTCCGCAGGTCGCTGCCGGTGACCGAGATGAGCTGTTCGGGCAGCCAGTGCAGTACGGCGCCCTCGCCGACGGTGAGTCGTATGCCGTAGCCCGCGTGGTCGGCGGACCCGTCGCCGGTGCGGTGACCGGGCAGCGCGATCATGGCTGCCGCCGCGTCGACGGTGAGCGCGGCCCCGTCCCGTACGACCGCTTCGAGGGCGAGCCGGTCGCCGCCGAGCGGTGCGCTCATCGCGCCGACGACGGTGACGCGGGCGTGCTCGTGCGTGGCGACGGCCGCGCGCGTACGGCGCAGGGCGAGCGGTCCGTCGCTCTCCAGCACCGGCAGAGCGGTTCCGCCGCGGCCGTCGGGCGCGGCGGCGATCCGGGCGGTGGCCTGGACGCTCATGCGGTCCAGGCGGCGAAGCGCGCGCGCACCCACTCGGCGACCGGTGCCACCCCGTCGGGGCCGGTGAGCGAGGTGAACAGGACGGGAAGTTCTCCTCGTTGCTCCTTGGCGTCGGACGCCATGCGCCCGAGGTCGGAGCCGACGTACGGTGCGAGATCGGTCTTGTTGATCACCAGCAGGTCGGAGGTGGTGACGCCGGGGCCGCCCTTGCGCGGGATGTCGTCGCCGCCGGCGACGTCGATGACGAAGATCTGCGCGTCGACGAGCCCCTTGGAGAAGGTGGCGGTGAGATTGTCGCCGCCGGACTCGACCAGGATCAGATCGAGCGGTCCGACGGAGTCCTCCAGGTCCTCGACGGCTTCGAGGTTGGCTGAGATGTCGTCGCGGATCGCGGTGTGCGGGCAGGCGCCGGTCTCGACGGCCTGGATGCGCTCGGTCGGCAGCACGGCGTTGCGCAGCAGGAACGCCGCGTCCTCCCGGGTGTAGATGTCGTTGGTGACGACGGCGATGGACATCCGGTCGCGCAGCGCCCGGCAGAGGGCCGCGACGGTCGCGGTCTTGCCGGAGCCGACGGGCCCGCCGAGGCCGATACGCAGGGCGCGCCGGGAGCCGTCGGCGCGCACCGCCCCCGCTCCGTGGCTGTGCGGGTCGCGATACGGGTCGGTGTACGGGTCGGCGTGGTCGAGGTGCACGGTGCGGCTCCTTCGTGGTCCTGCGGCGGGGCACGGTGGCGTGTGCCGGTGGGGTGGTCGGGCGTTACGACGCGAAGAGACGCACCGGCCAGGCCGCGTGCGCCTCGGCGGTGATGTCCAGCAGCGGCGCTGAGGCTGCGGGCAGGGCGCCGGGCCCCTTCCGTACGGCGCGGTGCGCGGTGGCCACGGCGCGCCGCGCGGTCTCGTCGATGTCGGGTGCCAGCCGGGCGAGGACGGCGGTCGCGTCGAAGGGGTCCAGGCTCAGCAGCCGTACGGCTGCGGTGGCGGGGCCGCTGACCGTCTCGTACAGGACGCAGTGCGCGGCGTCCTCGGGTCCGAGGCCGGCCGACCGCGCGGCGAGCCCGAGGACGACCGGCTGGTGGGCGCCGCGCGGGCGGGCCGCGGCGAGGGCGTCGAGCTCCGGTCCCGGCCAGGTGGCGCGGGCGGCGCGCATCATCTGCCGGCCGAGCTTGCGGGCGGTGGCGCGCAGGGCGGGCGAGGGGGTGCGGGCGTCGGCGGCCTCGTCCAGGGCGAGGGGGTCGACGCCGAGTACGGCCGCTGCCGCCAGCGCGGCGGAGGTGAGTCCGGTGGTGTGCAGCCGGCCCCGGCAGAAGGCCGCCAGGTCGCGGGCGTCGGTGAGCCGAACCGCGCGGACGGCCGCCTCGGCGCCGCCCGAGTGGGCGTGGCCACCGGCCGGAAACCGTCCGTCGGCGAGGACGAGCAGCGCGGCGCGGCTCATCAGAAGAGGAAGTAGCGCTGGGCCATGGGCAGTTCGGCGGCGGGCGCGGGTTCGACCGCATCGCCGTCGATCGTCACCGTGAAGGTGTCGGGGTCGACCCGGACATCGGGCAGGGCGTCGTTCTGCCGCATGTCGGCCTTGCCGACGGAGCGGGTGTTCTCGATCGGCACGAACCGCTTGCCGAGACCGAGCCGTTCGGGAAGCGCGTCCTCGATCGCCGCCTGCGCGACGAAGTTGACGGAGTTGGACGCGGGGGCGGTGCCTGTCGCGCCGAACATGGGCCGGGGCAGGACGGGGCCGGGGGTGGGGATGGACGCGTTGGCGTCGCCCATCTGCGCGTACGCGATCTGCCCGCCCTTGATGACGAGTTGGGGCTTCACGCCGAAGAACGCGGGGTCCCACAGGACGAGGTCGGCGAGCTTCCCGGTCTCGACGGAGCCGATCTCGTGGCCGATTCCCTGGGCGAGCGCCGGGTTGACGGTGTACTTGGCGACGTACCGGCGGACCCGCTGGTTGTCGGCCCGGCCGTCGCCGGGCAGCGCGCCCCGGCGCTTCTTCATGACGTGCGCGGTCTGCCAGGTCCGCAGGATCACCTCGCCGATCCGGCCCATGGCCTGCGAGTCGGAGGAGATGATCGAGATCGCCCCGAGGTCGTGCAGGATGTCCTCGGCCGCGATGGTGGTGGGCCTGATCCGCGACTCGGCGAAGGCGAGGTCCTCGGGGACCGCCGGGTTGAGATGGTGGCAGACCATCAGCATGTCGAGGTGTTCGTCGATGGTGTTGACGGTGTGCGGGCGCGTCGGGTTGGTCGAGCTGGGCAGCACGTACGGCTCCGACACCACCGTGATGATGTCCGGCGCGTGGCCGCCGCCGGCGCCCTCGGAGTGGTACGCGTGCAGGGTCCGCCCGGCGACGGCGGCGAGGGTGTCGGCGACGAATCCGGCCTCGTTGAGCGTGTCGGTGTGGATGGCGAGCTGAACGCCCGTCTCCTCGCAGACACCGAGACAGGCGTCGATGACGGCCGGGGTCGCACCCCAGTCCTCGTGGATCTTGAACCCGAGTGCGCCGCCGCGCAGTTGGGAGCGCATGGCGTCGCGGGACATCGTGTTGCCCTTGCCGAGCAGTCCGATGTTGACGGGGTACGACTCCAGGGCGGCGAACATCCGCGCCAGGTGCCAGGGTCCCGGGGTGACGGTGGTGGCCTTCGTCCCCTCGGCGGGTCCGGTGCCGCCGCCGACGAGGGTGGTGATGCCGGAGGACAGCGCCTGGTCGATGAGGGTCGGCGAGATGAAGTGGACGTGGGCGTCGACGGCTCCGGCGGTGAGGATCTTGCCGTTGCCCGCGATGATCTCGGTCTCGGGTCCGATGACGAGGTCCGGGTGGACCCCGTCCATGGTGTCCGGGTTGCCCGCCTTGCCGATGCCGGTGATCCTGCCGTCCCGGATGCCGACGTCCGCCTTGACGACGCCCCAGTGGTCGATGATCACGGCGCCGGTGATCACGGTGTCCGGCGCGCCTTCGGCCCGGGTCGTACGCGACTGGCCCATCGACTCGCGGATCACCTTGCCGCCGCCGAACACGGCCTCGTCGCCCGCGAGTCCGGGGCCGCCCGAGCGGTCCTCCTCGATCTCGACGAGGAGATCGGTGTCGGCGAGCCGGATCCGGTCGCCGGTGGTGGGGCCGAAGAGGTCGGCGTAGACGGCTCTGCTCAGCTCAGGCATCGAGGGGTCCTCCTGCCTCGCCACGGAGGCCCGGTACGACACGCAGTCCGGCGATCGGGACGAGTTCGACGTCGACGGGGATGCCGGGTTCGAACCGTACGGACGTACCCGCGGCCACGTTCAGGCGCAGGCCGCGCGCCGCCGCGCGGTCGAACCGCAGGCCGGGGTTGGCCTCGGCGAAGTGGTAGTGGGAGCCGATCTGGACGGGCCGGTCGGCTGCGTTGAGCACGGTGAGGCGGGTGACGGGGCGGCCCTCGTTGAGGGGCACGGTGCCGTCCGCGTACAGGATCTCGCCGGGAATCATCGGCCGCGCTCCCCCGTCAGACGATCGGGTCGTGGACGGTGACGAGCTTCGTGCCGTCCGGGAAGGTGGCCTCCACCTGGACGTCGTGGAGCATCTCGGGGATGCCCTCCATGACGTCGTCGCGGGTGAGCACCTTGCGTCCGGACGCCATGAGTTCGGCGACGGTACGGCCGTCCCTGGCACCTTCGAGCAGGTGCGAGGTGATCAGGGCGACCGCCTCCGGATGGTTGAGACGCAGCCCGCGCGCCAGCCTCTTGGCGGCCACGTCGGCGGCCACATGGATGAGCAGCCGTTCCTGCTCGTGCGGGGTCAACTGCACGTTTCCACCTCACTGTCGCGGCCCGGTCCGGCGTGGAGCCTGGTGTCCGCCCGCACCGATTCAACACTCCGTTGAACACGGACAGGGGCCGCACAGCCGGACATCGCACGGTACGGCGGAAGTTTTTCCGGCAGGTTAACCGGGCTTTTGCCCGCCCATGGACATCAACCCGCGCAGGCCGTTCTGCAGGACCTCCACCGGGACCTCGCCGAACAGCGCCTGCTGGGCGGCGAATCCCTGCGCCGTGGCGATCATCGTCCGCGCGACATGCTCCGCCGGCACGTCGTCGCGCATCAGTCCCGCCGCCTGATACGCCTCGACGACCTTGACCCAGGCGGCGCGCACCGTGTCGTAGCCGGTCCGCAGCAGCGCCGCGAGCGACTCGTTGCGCAGGGTCTCCGTCCACACCTGGACGAGCAGACGGGGCGCCTGGACACCGGCGGCGGTGCCCAGGCTGAACTCCCCGCGCAGCACGCGGCCCATCACCTGGCCGACCAGTACGTCGGGCGGGTCGGGCGGACTCTGGCTCGCGGCCTCCTCGAACGCCTCCCTGACGGTGTCGAGCACCTCGGTGACGATGGCCCCGATCAGCTCCTCCTTGCTGCTGAAGTAGCGGTAGACGGCGCCGGCGGAGAGGTCGGCCTCGCGCAGCACGTCCTGCATCGACGTGGCGTGGAAGCCGTTGCGCGCGAAACAGCGCGCGGCGGCGTCGAGGATCTGACGCCTGCGGGCGTCCAGGTGCTGCTGCGATACACGGGCCATGCGATCAACGTAAAACGAACATTCCTTCTTGACAAGCTCCGGGCTCGCCGGTAACAGTGACAGGCATCCCCAAAACGAACGATCCTTCTTTTTAAATCCGTGGACCGATAGCGAGGACACCATGTCCGCCACTCCCACGCGCCGCATGATCGGCGTTGTGCTCCTGATCCCGCTGATCGCCGCACTGGCGCTCACGGCCTTCGCCTGGCCCGCCGCCCGCGTCGCGCCGCACGAGGTGCCGGTCGGTGTCGCTGGACCGGCCTCCGCGACCGAGCGGCTCCAGCAGGGGTTCGAGCGTGAGCCGGACGCCTTCGACGTGCACCGGTACGACGACGAGGCCGCGGCGCGTTCGGCGATCGAGAACCGGGACGTCTACGGAGCGGTGGTCGCCACCGAGCGGGGGCCCCATCTGCTGACGGCGTCGGCGGGGAGCCCGGTGATCGCCCAGCTGCTGCGGGAAGCCGTGACCGCGCGGGCGCCCGAGGGCACCGACGTACAGGTGACCGATGTCGTGGCCACCCCCGCCGGGGACCCGCGCGGCAGCGCGCTGGGAGCGAGCATGCTCCCGCTCGCCCTCGCGGGCGTCGCGACCGGCGCCCTGGTGAGCCTGCTCGCGCTGCGCGGCATCCGCGCGGTGGGCGCGCTCTTCGGCGCGGCGGCCCTGGCGGGCCTCACCGCCACCGTCCTGGCCCACAACTGGCTGGAGGTGATCGCCGGCAACTGGTGGGCGGAGGCAGGGGTGTTCGCCCTCGCCGTACTGGCCGTCGGCGGTGCGGTGGCGGGCCTCGCGGCGCTGCTCGGCCGGCCGGGCATCGGAGTCGGCGCGATGCTGATGGTGCTGGTCGGAAACCCGCTGTCCGGGGTGTCGAGCGCGCCCGAACTCCTGCCCGAGTCGGTCGGCGCGCTCGGCCAGTGGCTGCCGCCGGGCGCGAGCGGTTCACTGCTCCGCTCGGTCGCCTACTTCGACGGCAACGCGGCCTTCGCCCCGGCACTCACGCTCGCGATCTGGGCGGTACTGGGCCTGGCGGCGGTGGCGGTGGGAGCACGCCGGTCGGACGCGGCGCCCGGAAAGCCGGAGGCCCCGGCCCGCACGAAGGAGCCCGCCCCCGTCGGATGACCGTCCGCGCCGGCCAGCGGTCGGTCCCGCCCTGAGCCACACTCCGTACCGTTCCTGACCGTTCTTGTGGGTCGAACGACCGGCACACCCGGCGCCCGGTCCGGGCTAGCGTGCCTGTCGTACGGGACTGTGGCTTTTCAGTGCTGATTCTTCGCCACCGGAAGATGTCCGCATCTTTGTCCCATATCCACGAACAAGAGGGACGGAATGCAGCACACGAGGCGTAAGAGGATCGCGGCCGCGACGGCGATGGGCGCACTGACGGTGCTTCTCGCCACCGGATGCTCCTTCAGCATCGGTGAAACGGAGAAGAAGGACGAACCGACGGCCGGCTCGGGAGCGACCCCCGGCGAGGAGGACTCGGCCGAGGAGGAGACACCGGCCGAGGAGACGCCGGCCGGCGACGCCCCCGCGGCGCCCGGGAACACGGGCGTCAGCGAGGACGGGGCCGTCCACAAGGCCCGAGTCGCGCAGACGATCTCCGACAAGCTCACCGAGAACGCCGGCAAGCGCCCCGACAAGGTCACCTGCCCCGAGCACCTCCCGGCCCGGGTCGGCGCCACGATCCGCTGCGAGCTCAACGCCGGCAGCGACACACTCGGTGTCACCGTCACCGCCATCTCGGTCAACGGCAACCAGGTCAACTACACCTTCAAGGTCGACAACAGCGTCGAGTGAACCCGGTCCCTGTGCGCGGCGCCGCGCAGGGACCGATGCTCGGCAATCCCCCCCCCGCACCATCAGCACACCCTCCACGCAGCGCAGTTGACCGGACTCCCCCGGCTTCTCGCGATCACGCAGAAGGCGCGGCCCCATCGGGGCCGCGCCTTTTTGCCGCCGCTCACCGCACCGCCCGCGTCAGCCCGGCGGCTCGTGCTTCGCCACGATGCCGAAGTCCGCGCGTTCGCCCGGAGCGGACGTCACCGAGCGGATCGTGCTCACCGAGGCGATCACGCGCTCCTCCGCCGCCACGGCGTCGTCGAGCTTCAGGCTCTCCAGTCGTTCCAGGTCAGCGGCCGAAACGAGGGCGACGAGCGGCTTGCCGTGGCGCGTCACGACCACGCGCTCCTCGCCGTAGACGACCCGGTTGATCAGGTCGGCGAGTTCTGCCCGCGCTTGCGTCACCGGAATTTCGTAGGCCATGGTTGCCATCTTACGGCCTGTACGTCCTGTACATTTTTTACCGAGGCCACCGACGGACGAGAGCCGCGTCCGGCACGCGAGGAGAGGCACACCATGGACCGTCCTTCCGCCCGCTACGTCCTGCCGGAGTTCACCGAGCGGACCTCCGCCGGGACCCGCTCCCTCGATCCGTACTCCAAGCTCTTCGAAGGACGGATCATCTTCCTCGGCACCGCCCTGGACGACACCGCCGCGAACGATGTGATCGCCCAGCTGCTGCAACTCGAATACGCCGCGCCCGGCCAGGACATCGCGCTCTACATCAACTCCCCCGGAGGCTCGCTGAGCTCGATGTCCGCCGTCTACGACACGATGCAGGTCGTCGGCTGCGACGTGGCGACGACCTGTCTCGGCCAGGCGGCGTCCACCGCCGCGGTCCTGCTCGCCGCCGGAGCGCCGGGCAAGCGGATGGCGCTGCCCGGCGCGCGCGTCGTTCTCCAGCAGCCGGGGATCGAGGAGCCCGTACGCGGCCAGCCGTCCGATCTCGCCATCCACGCCGAGGAGTTGCTGCGGCTGCGCACCCTGATGGCCGAGACGCTGGTGCGGCACACCGGACAGAGCGCCGAGCGGATCGACACCGACATCGACCGGGACACGATCTTCGACGCGACGGGCGCCAAGGAGTACGGCCTGGTGGACCAGGTGACACAGGACCGCAGGTCGTCCCTGAGCTTCAACGCCCCCCGGTGAACCGCCGATGCTGCCACCGGAACTGCCGCCGCTGCCCGCGCTGACCCGCGCCGAGGGCGACTTCGTCGACAGCTACCTCCGGGTCGTCGACCTGGTCGGCCGGATCAACCCCTCGCGCGCCGACGACACGTACAGCGCGCTGCGCGCCGCACAGGCCCTGGTCTCCGGGGCCGCCGAACTGCGCGACGCGCTGACGCTGATGCACGCGAGAGGTGAGACGGAACTGCACACGCCGACCCTGGACCGTACGCTCCGGGTGCTCGACGGGGAGCGCAGGGCCGGACGGGTCACCATGCCGCCCGGCCCGGTGACTTGATACCGGCCCGCACCCCGCACCCCCGCCCCGCGACGGACTTCGGCCGCCGGCCTGCCCGTTCGGACGCGTCCGTACGGGATTTGGCCGCACGTTCGGCGTATCGGCCCGCCCGCGGCGATCGGACCGGCGACTTGCGACGGACGATCGGCCGTCCGGTCGTAACGCCTCGCTGCGCCGCAGGTACAGCGCGTGAGCTGTCATATGAGCCGTTCACCGAATCGGCCGTACCGACCCAAATGGTCCATAAGTGACGAGAGTCACATCCGGCCGTTTCAACGCGGATTCGCGCTGAGGCCGCGTCAAGATCCCTGGGACGACAAGCCCCCGCCACCTCGGCGGGGCGGTCCGGGTGGACGCCGAGTCCTGCCGCCGCTCCGGACGACTGGTCGACACGAGTGGATCGGCAGGAGTGGAGGACCCGAGCAGTTCGGGGCGGTCCGACCATGGACAGCTCCTCGGGGTGAAGCCGCACAGCGGCCGGACATCTTCGCCTGTCCGAACCCGACAGGTCATCCTTCACAGGCGGCTGACGAAGGGTTGCGCATGACCGCGCAGACGCATGTCCCGTCGCTGCTCTCCCGGGCCGGTACCGCATCGGTCCTCCTCGCCGCCGTCGGCGGCACGATGCTGGCGCCCGGCGCCGTGTCGGAAGCACACGCCCTGCCCGCCGCCGCGAAGGCGCTGGATGTGGCGGCCTCCAAGAAAGGCGCCCCGTACTCGTACGGGGCGACAGGTCCGCACCGGTTCGACTGCTCGGGGCTGACGCTCTTCTCGTACAAGAAGGCCGGCAAAGCGCTTCCCCGCACCGCGCAGCAGCAGTACAACCGCACGCACCACATCTCCGCCGCCGGGCGCAGACAGGGCGATCTGGTCTTCTTCCATTCAGGAGGGAGCGTCTACCACGTCGGGATCTACGCCGGCCACGGCAAGATCTGGCATTCGCCCAAGAGCGGTCAGGTGGTGCGGCTGGAGCGCATCTGGTCCAGGAGCGTCCTGTACGGCCGGGTCCGCTGACCCCCGGCGCACCGGGGACACCGCGGCCCGCTCAGCCCCGGGCGCGAACCGTCCACGGCAGGGCGATCCAGACCGTCTTGCCGCCGTCCGCGGTGGGTGTGACGGCCAGTCGGCCGCCGTGCTCGGCGGTCAGCGCCCGGATGATGACCATGCCGCGGCCGTTGTCCTGCTGGACCGCGGCGGGGAGCCGCTGCGGCCAGCGCGGGTGGCTGTCCGTGACGCCGACGCGCAGTTCCTCCTCGCGCCGCAGGGTGACGTCGATCGTGAAGGTCGGTGAGGTGCCGAGGGTGTGCTGCACGGCGTTGGTGGCCAGTTCCGAGATGATCAGGCGAACCGTTTCGGCGGTACCGGCATCGCTCGGCAGCCCCCACTCGGTGAGCACACGCGCGACGTATCTGCGTGCCTCGGACACCGAGGCCGGATCGCTCGGCAGGGTGACGGATGCTTCCTGATGGTCTGCCATGGCGACGCTGTCCCTTTCCCACCGGGACGCAGACCGACCTATGGCTGATGCCCGCGAGTACGTCCCCGGATTGCGCTGCGCGCCACACTGCCATCAACGCAACCCGGTGCACGGGCGATCCGCCGGGATACGCCCCTGTCTGTCGCTCTAAGCGGTGAACCCTGCTACGCGAAACCGTATTTACGCGCGCTCAAGTTCGGGGGCCCGGCGACCGACAGACGACGGGTGCTCGCCCAGACGAGTGCTCAGCCCGGACCGGTGCTCAGCCCGTCGGCGCCACGGCCCCGGCGGGCGCCGTCGCGATGATCGTCGCCAGGGCGCCGTCGACCTGAGCGTCCGTCAGGTCGGCGCGGGCCGTGAGCCTGATCCGGGAGATCCCGTCCGGCACGGACGGCGGCCGGAAGCAGCCCACCACCAGCCCTGCTGTGCGGCAGTCGGCGGCCCACCGGACGGCCGCGTCCGGAGACGGCGCACGGACGGAGACGACGGCCGCGTCCGGTCGTACGGCGGTGAGTCCCGCCCCCGTCAGCCCGCGGTGCAGCGCGTTCGCCACCGCGCGCGCCCGGACCGCCAGCGAGGGGTCCTCGCGCAGCAGCCGCAGGCTCGCGAGCGCGGCGCCCGCGGCGGCCGGGGCGAGACCGGTGTCGAAGATGAACGACCGTGCCGTGTTGACGAGTTGGCCGATCACCCGGGCCGGCCCGAGGACCGCGCCGCCCTGGCTGCCCAGCGACTTGGAGAGCGTGAGGGTGACGACCGTCCCCGGGTCGCCCGCCAGACCCGCCGCGTGGACGGCGCCACGGCCGCCGTCGCCGAGGACGCCGAGACCGTGCGCGTCGTCCACGAGGAGTGCGGCTCCCCGCGTACGGCAGACGTCGGCCAGCCGCGCGAGCGGCGCCGCGTCACCGTCCACCGAGAAGACCGAGTCGCTGACGGCCAGGGCCCGGGAGCCTTCGTACGTTTCGAGCGTCTTGGCCACCGCCTTGGGATCGGCGTGCGGTACGACGACGGTCTCGGCGCGAGAGAGACGGCAACCGTCCACGATCGAGGCGTGGTTGGCGGCGTCGGAGACGATGAGCGAGCCGCGCGCGGTCAGCGCGGTGAGGGCGGCGAGGTTCGCGGCGTATCCGGACGACAGGACGAGCGCGGCCTCGAAACCGCAGAAGTCGGCGAGCTCACGCTCCAGTTCGGCGTGCAGCGCGGTGCTTCCGGTGACCAGCCGCGAGCCGGTGGCGCCCGCGCCCCAGCGGCGCGCCGCGTCGGCCGCCGCGCCCGTCGTCACCGGGTGGTGGGTGAGCCCCAGGTAGTCGTTGCTCGCGAGATCCAGCAGGGCGGAGTCGGCGGGGCGGGGGCGCAGGGTACGGACCAGACCCGCCCGCTCACGGCGGCGCGCCTCGTCGTCGATCCAGCCGAACGGGTCCGACGGTGGCGTGGACAGCGTGCTCGGCATGCTCGGCGCGGGTGGCTCGGCTGGCACGGCGGGGGTCCTTTTGTAGGCAGCCCACAGACCCTAACCGTCGATCGCTCCGCTTCGGGTGTGGTCATACACACACCTGAATGCACCTGTCTTGTGGGATTCATCCTTGGCCCGGAGGCCCGCCGTAGGCCAGGATCGGCGCCATGGACCTGCTGAACACACTGGTGGAGAAGGGCCTTCGGCGAGAGCTGCCGTCGCGCGAAGAAGCGCTCGCCGTGCTGGCGACCTCCGACGACGAACTGCTCGAAGTGGTGGCCGCGGCCGGGAAGGTGCGCCGCCAGTGGTTCGGGCGGCGGGTCAAGCTCAACTATCTCGTCAACCTCAAGTCCGGGCTCTGTCCCGAGGACTGCTCGTACTGCTCGCAGCGGCTCGGGTCCAAGGCCGAGATCCTCAAGTACACCTGGCTGAAGCCCGACGAGGCGTCCAGGGCCGCCGCGGCGGGAGTGGCCGGCGGCGCGAAGCGGGTCTGTCTGGTGGCGAGCGGCCGGGGGCCGACGGACCGGGACGTCGACCGTGTCTCGCAGACCATCAGCGCGATCAAGGAAGAGAACGCCGACGTCGAGATCTGCGCCTGTCTCGGGCTGCTCTCGGACGGTCAGGCGGAGCGGCTGAAGGCGGCGGGCGCCGACGCGTACAACCACAACCTCAACACCTCCGAGTCGACGTACGGCGACATCACCACCACCCACACCTACGCGGACCGGGTGGAGACCGTGCGGCACGCGCAGGGCGCGGGCCTGTCGGCCTGTTCCGGGCTGATCGCGGGCATGGGCGAGAGCGACGCCGACCTGGTGGACGTGGTCTTCGGGCTGCGCGAGCTGGACCCCGACTCGGTCCCGGTCAACTTCCTCATCCCCGTCAAGGGCACACCGCTGGCCGGGGAGTGGAACCTGACCCCGCAGCGGGCGCTGCGCATTCTGGCGATGGTGCGGTTCGTCTGCCCCGACGTGGAGGTCCGGCTCGCGGGCGGGCGTGAGGTGCACCTGCGCACGATGCAGCCGCTCGCGCTGCACCTGGTCAACTCGATCTTCCTCGGCGACTACCTCACCACCGAGGGCCAGGAGGGCAAGGCGGACCTCGACATGATCGCGGACGCCGGGTTCGAGGTGGAGGGCACGGACACGACGACGCTGCCGGAACACCGCGGCGGCGGGTGCGCGAGCGCGTGCGGTCCGTCCGCGGACAAGGGTGACCCCGTGGCCGAGCCGGTCGGGGCGGGTGCCGGCTCGGCCCGTACGGACCTGGTGACCGTACGGCGGCGCGGTGCCGGTACCGATCTGGCGCCCAATGCCTGACACGCCCGCCCCGCCCGCGACGGCTCCGGGCGACCTCCTGGCGCTGGACCGGGCGCATGTCTGGCATCCGTACGGCCCGATGCCCGGCCGTACGGACCCGCTGGTCGTGGAGTCCGCCTCGGGCGTCCGGCTCCGGCTCGCCGAACCGGCGTACGGGCAGCGCGAGTTGGTCGACGGCATGTCGTCCTGGTGGTCGGCGATCCATGGCTACAACCACCCGGTCCTCAACGAGGCGGCGCACGGCCAGCTCGGCCGGATGAGCCATGTCATGTTCGGCGGGCTCACCCATGAGCCCGCCGTCCGGCTGGCGGCGCGACTGGTGGAGATCACCCCGGAACCGCTCCAGCACGTCTTCCTCGCCGACTCGGGATCCGTCTCGGTCGAGGTCGCCGTCAAGATGTGCCTCCAGTACTGGCGTTCGCTGGGCCGCCCGGCGAAGCGGCGACTGCTGACCTGGCGGGGCGGCTACCACGGCGACACCTGGCAGCCGATGTCGGTGTGCGACCCCGAGGGCGGAATGCACGGCCTCTGGTCGGGAGTGCTGCCGCGCCAGATCTTCGCCGACGCGCCGCCCGCCGGCTCCGGGGCGTACGACGACTCCGGGGCGTACGACGAGACGTACGCGGACCAGCTGCGCGCTCTCGTCGCGCGCCACGCCGACGAGCTGGCCGCCGTGATCGTGGAGCCGGTGGTGCAGGGCGCGGGCGGCATGCGCTTCCACTCCCCCGCGTACGTCCGGGTGCTGCGCGAGGCCTGTGACGAGTACGGCGTGCTGCTGATCCTCGACGAGATCGCGACGGGCTTCGGCCGAACCGGCGCTCTGTTCGCGGCGGAGCACGCGGGCGTCAGCCCCGATGTGATGTGTGTGGGCAAGGCGCTGACCGGCGGTTATCTCACCATGGCCGCGACGCTGTGCACGTCGGCGGTGGCGGACGGGATCTCGCGCGGCGAGGTGCCCGTCCTCGCGCACGGCCCCACGTTCATGGGCAATCCGCTGGCCTCGGCCGTGGCGTCCGCCTCGATCGACCTGCTGCTCGGCCAGGACTGGCAGGGCGAGGTCAAGCGGATCGAGGCGGGGCTGCGCGACGGCCTCGCCGAGGCGACGTCGCAGCCCGGGGTGAAGGATGTGCGGGTCCTCGGCGCGATCGGCGTCGTACAGCTGGACCACGAGGTGGACATGGCGGCGGCGACACGGGCGGCGGTACGTGAGGGTGTGTGGCTGCGGCCGTTCCGCGACCTCGTCTACACGATGCCGCCGTATGTGACGGACGACGACGACATCGTGCGGATCTGCCGCGCGGTGACGGCGGCGGCTCGGGAGGCCTGAGAGATGCCCGTACTGATCGTCTCGGGGACCGGGACGGAGATCGGCAAGACCGTCGTCACGGCGGCCGTCGCCGCCGTGGCCCTCGCCCAGGGGCGTACGGTCGCGGTGCTGAAGCCCGCGCAGACCGGTGTCGCACCCGGTGAGCCGGGTGACGTGGACGAGGTGATCCGCCTTGCGGGCGGCGTCACCACGGTCGAACTGGCCCGTTTCCCCGAGCCGTTGGCGCCCGCGACGGCGGCCAGACGCGCGGGCGCGCCACCCGTACGGCCCGAGGAGATCGCCGAGACCGCCGGGAAGCTGGCGACCGAACACGACTTGGTGCTGGTCGAGGGCGCGGGCGGGCTGCTCGTACGGTTCGACGACGAGGGCGGCACACTCGCGGACGCCGCCCGGCTGCTGGCCGCCCCGGTGCTGGTGGTGGCGCCCGCCGGGCTCGGCACGCTGAACATGACCGCGCTGACGGCCGAGGCGCTGGACGCTCGCGGGCTCATGGCGCTGGGTGTGGTGATCGGCAGCTGGCCGGCCGTGCCGGACCTGGCGGCGCGATGCAATCCGGCGGAGCTGCCGGGTGTCGCCGGTGCCCCTCTGCTCGGGGCGCTGCCGGACGGCGCGGGCGGGCTGGCGGCACGGCGGTTCCGCGCGAGCGCCGCCGGCTGGCTGGCTCCGGCGCTGGGCGGGGGCTGGGACGCGGCGCGGTTCGCGGCGGACGCGGCGGACGCGGCGGACGCGGCGCTTCCGGGCACCGGGGCCGCACGGTAACGAGTTGCGTCCCGTGAGCTGCTGAGCGGAGCCGTACAGGGAAGAATCATGGTGACGCCCTGTACGCCGGAGGAGATCCGCCCCATGCACCTACGCAACCGCAAGGCCCCCAAGGACTCCGTCCACCATCCGCTCTTCGCGCGCTTCTACGCGCGGGTGAGCGTCGCCGCCGAGACCAAGGGCCATATCGCCGCCCACCGCGCGGAACTGCTGAGCGGTCTGTCGGGACGGGTCGTGGAGGTCGGCGCGGGCAACGGGCTGAACTTCGCGCACTATCCGGACACGGTCTCGGAGGTCGTGGCGGTCGAACCGGAACGCAGCCTGCGGCAATTGGCGGTACGGGCCGCGATGCGGGCCAAGGTCTCGGTGGACGTACGGCCGGGCACGGCGGAGGCGCTGCCCGTCGAGGAGGAGGGTTTCGACGCGGCCGTCGCCTCGCTGGTGCTGTGCACCGTACGTGACGTACCGCAGGCGCTCGCCGAGATCCGCCGCGTCCTGCGCCCCGGCGGCGAGCTGCGGTTCTTCGAGCACGGGCTGGCCCGCGAGCGTGGTCTGGCGGTGGTGCAGCGGGTCCTGGACAGGACGGTGTGGCCGAGGCTCTTCGGCGGGTGCCACACGGCGCGCGACACCCTGGCGGCGATCCGCGACGCGGGTTTCGAGTTCGGCGCGCACCGCTCGCTGCGGGTGCCGGATCCCGGGCCGCGGACGCCGACGTCGCCGTGTGTGCTCGGTGTGGCGTACCGGCCGAGGGCGGACCTGGTCTGACGGCCTCGGGATCGGCTCCTTCAGAGGCTCCAGCCGCGCAGTTCCTCGGCGATGCGCCGTACGTCCGCCGTGCCGTCCTTGACCAGCCTGGCCAGATCCCTGACCTGCTCGGGCGAGGTGACGACCTTCAGGCCGCTCGCGACGAGATAGCCGTACGCGACGGCCGATGCGTACATGGCGTTGGACCGCTCCAGCGCGGGCACATGGAGCAGGCTCTGGAGGAGCGCCGCCGCGCGGGTGTGCGGATCGGTGTAGACGGGGGTGCCGAATATCTCCGCCTCGTGCCGGCTGACGGCGGCCACGAGGGCGCCCCAGTCGCTGACTTGGGGATCGCCGGGCATCTTGTGCTCGGCGACCATCAGCAGCCACGAGAGATCGATCCGCAGCGTCGGGTCGGCGTGCGACGGCAGTTCGGGGGAATCGGCGTTTTCCATTGAGGGCAGCTGTCTCGGTAGTGGGGCGGGCGTGGGGAGTTCCCGATGATCAGTATCCCCGACGTGGCTGAGGGGTGCGGATGAGCAGTGCGGTGATGTTGTCCTGCCCGCCCGCGTCCATGGCGTACCCGATCAGCGCCCGCGCGTCCTCAAGGAGGCTGAGATCGGCCGGTGTTGAGCGCCGGTGGCGGGTGAGCACGGCCCGCAGCCCGCCCGCGTCGGGCTGATGACGCGTCAGCCCGTCGGTGCACAACAGCAGCCGGCCCGGTCCTCCCGGCCGGTAGCTCCGTACCTGGGCGCCCGGTTCACCCGCGTCGGCCCCCAACCACGCCGTGAGGGCGTCGCGTTGGTCCGAGTCGTCCTCGGTCATCGCCAGGCACGTCCCCTCGTCGGGCAGCCAGTACGCACGGCTGTCGCCGATCCAGGCGCACCAGATGCCCTCGGGGCCGATGATGCCCGCGACGTACGTACAGGCCGGGGCCGCGTCCACGGAGGCGGCCAGCGCGCCGACGGCCCGGCCCGCACGGGCGGCGGACTCCGCCAGGACGGTCTCGGGCAGAGTCCCCTCGCGCAACCCCTTCGTCAGGTGCGCCGCGCCGACGGTGACGGCGACCTGTGCGGCGCGCTCCGCGCGGGGTGACATGGAGACGCCGTCGCACACGACGCCGATCGTCCACTCGCCGCTCCCGGTGACGGCCATCGCGTCCTGGTTGAGGCCACGCCTGCCGCGGTCGCTGACGCCGGCGGCGCCCGTACCGAGAGTGGTTTCGAGGTGGGCGCGGAAGGAGGGCTGGAGCTCACCGCAGTCCCAGCAGAAGCCGTCGGGCGCGACGGTCCCACCGCACGCGACGCAGTCCGGCGGCCCGGCCGGGCCGGTCATCGACCTCCGGCCGTGTCCGTGCCGAGCTCTTCCGTGAACACCGACTCGTACTGCTTCATGAAGTCGGCGGCGGACTCGACGAAGGTCTTCCCGACCTCGCCCATGTCCTGCCTGACGAGTTCCTCGATGTAGCGGTTCACGCTCATGCCGCGCCGTCCCGCCTGCCGCCGGGCGGCCTCCGCGGTGGTCTCGTCCACGCGTACGTTCAGCTGGGTCTTCGCCACCCCAACAAGCTAGCGCGCCAACGCTAGCGTCGGCAAGTGTGCCGATTTCCCGGGGCCGCGAGCCGATTACGCCATTAGGGTCACGACCGTACGCACGGTTACCCGTTCGATGTCGCACGCCCTTACGAGGAGACCTCATGACCAGGCCCTTCCGTTTCGGAGTGAACATGGTGACGCCCGCGTCGGGCGCCGACTGGAGCAAGCGCTGCGAGCGGGCCGAGGAGCTCGGGTACGACGTCATCCTGGTGCCCGACCATCTCGGCATGGTCGCCCCCTTCCCCGCCCTGGTGGCGGCGGCCGAGGCGACGGAGCGGCCCCGGCTCGGCACCTTCGTCCTCAACACCGGCTTCTGGAAACCGGCGCTGCTCGCCCGCGAGATCGCCACGACCGACGCACTCACCGATGGCCGGCTGGAGGTCGGACTCGGTGCCGGTTACGTCGCGGAGGAGCACGAGCGGGCCGGGCTCCCGTTCCCGTCACCCGGCGAACGGGTCGGCCATCTCGCCCGTACGGTCGAGGTGTTGGCGGACCTGCTGGGCGACGAGAGCCATGTGCCCCGGTCCACCCAGCGGCCCCGGCCGCCGCTGCTCATCGGCGGCAACGGTGACCGGGTCCTGCGGCTGGCCGCGGAGCACGCGGACATCGTCGCCTTCACCGGGGCGAAGGCGGAGACGGGCGCGATGACCGCGCTCTCGGCCGATGAGCTGGACGGACGCGTCGCCGCCTACCACGGTTTCGCCGCTGGCCGCGAGACCCCGGCCGAGCTGAACGTGCTGCTCCAGCTCGTGGCCGTGACGACGGACCGCGCGGCGGCGGTACGGCCCCTGCTGCCGTATCTGCCGGGCGCGACGGAGGAGGAACTGCTGAAGGTGCCGCTACTGGCCGTCGGCACGACGCGCGAGATCGCGGACCAGCTGCGGCACCAGCGCGAGCGGTACGGCTTCTCGTACCTCACGGTCCTCGACCCGTACATGGAGGCGCTCGGCCCGGTGATCGAGGAGCTGCGGGGCACCTGACGGCGCGCGGGGGCGGGGGCCGGCCGGCGGACTAGCATGGGCCGTTCGCTCAGGACATGATCATGGGACGGAGGTGACCCGATGACCGAAGTGCTCCTGCTTCTCGTGGCGGTGCTGCTCGCGCTCACCTGTGGGGCCTTCGTCGCCGCCGAGTTCTCCCTCACCACGGTCGAGCGCAGCGAACTCGAACAGGCGGTCGAGAACGGCGAGCGTGGCGCCGCGAGCGCGATGAAGGCCGTGCGCAGCCTCACCTTCCAGCTCTCCGGCGCCCAGCTGGGCATCACGGTGACCAATCTGGTCGTCGGTATGCTCGCCGAGCCGTCCGTGGCGAAGCTGATCCGCGGCCCCGTCGAGGCGATCGGCTTCTCGTCGTCCGTGGCGTCGTCGCTGGCCCTGGTCATCGGTACGGCCCTGTCGACCGTCGTCCTGATGGTCGTCGGCGAGCTCGTCCCCAAGAACTGGGCCATCTCCACACCGCTCGCGGTGGCCAAGGTGGTCGCCACGCCGCAACGGTTCTTCACCGCCGCCTTCCGCCCCTTCATCAGCCATCTCAACAACACCGCGAACCGCCTGGTGCGGCTGCTGGGCCTGGAGCCCACCGAGGAGCTGGCCTCCGCCCGGAGCCCGAAGGAACTGGTCGCCCTCGCGCGGCACTCCGCCAAGGAGGGCGCGCTGGAGGCGGACACCGCGGAGCTGTTCGTACGGACCCTCAATCTCGCCGAGCTGACCGCGGAGAACGTGATGACACCGCGCGTACAGGTCACCGCGCTCGACGTGCTCGCCACCGCCGAGGACGTCGCCAACGCCACCCGCGCCACGGGACTCTCCCGCTTCCCCGTCTACCGCGACAGCCTCGACACCGTCGTGGGGGTCGCCCACATCAAGGACGTGCTCAGGATCCCCGACGGGCGCCGCGCCCGTACGAGGGTGTCCCAGGTGCTGCGTGAGCCGCTGCTCGTACCGGAGTCGCTCACCGTGGACCGGCTGCTGGACCGGCTCTCGGGCAACCGCACCATGGCGGTCGTCATCGACGAGTACGGCGGCACCGCCGGTGTGGTGACCCTGGAGGACATCGTCGAGGAGGTCGTCGGCGAGGTGCGCGACGAGCACGACCCGCACGAGACGTCGGACCTGGCCCGCGCCGGGGAGGACGCCGACGGCCGCGAACTGTGGTCGGCCGACGGCGCCGCGCGCTTCGACCAGCTGTGGGACATCGGGCTGCGGGTGCCCGAAGGGCCGTACGAGACGCTGGCCGGGCTCGTCGCGACCGAACTCGGACGGATTCCCGTCGAGGGCGACCGCGTGGAGCTCGGCGGCTGGCGCATCGACGTGGTCGACGCGTCGGGGCGGCGCGCCGCCCGCGTCCTGCTGCACGCGCCGCTCCACCGGCCCGGCGACGACGACGAAGGGACCGAGGACCACGGCGGGAGGGCGGGACGGTGACCGCGATCCAGTTGCTCGTCGGCCTGCTGACCCTGGTCGTCAACGCCTTCTTCGTCGGGGCCGAGTTCGCCCTCATCTCCGTACGCCGCAGCCAGATCGAGCCGGTGGCCGAGGAGGGCGACCGGCGCGCGCGCAGTGTCCTGTGGGGCCTGCGGCACGTGTCGGCGATGCTCGCCGCCGCGCAGCTCGGCATCACCCTGTGCACGCTGGTGCTGGGCATCGTCGCCGAGCCGGCCATCGCGCATCTGCTGGAGCCCGTCTTCAACGCCGTGGGCGTGCCCGACGGGGTGGTGCACCCGATCTCGTTCGTCATCGCGCTCGCGCTGGCGACGTATCTGCACATGCTGCTCGGCGAGATGGTGCCCAAGAACATCGCCCTGGCCGAACCGGTGCGTACGGCGCTGGTCCTCGGCCCGGCGCTGGTGTGGCTGTCCCGCGTACTGCGTCCGGTGATCTTCACGGTCAACGCGTTCGCCAACGGGCTGCTGAGACTCCTGCGGGTGGAGACCAGGGACGAGGTGTCGGCGACGTTCTCCGACGACGAACTGGCCCGGATGGTCACCGACTCCGGCGACGCGGGACTCCTCGACGACCGCGCCGCCGAGCGGCTGCACGACGCGCTGGAGCTGGGACGCAGGCCGGTGCGGGACGTGGTCATGCCGCTGGAGCGGGTGGTGACGGCGGAGATGGGGACCACCCCCGTGGAGCTGGAGGAGCTCGCGGCCGAGACCAGATTCTCGCGTTTCCCGGTGGTGGACGACTCCCGGCGGATCCTCGGCTATCTGCATGTGAAGGACGCCCTGGACGCGATGCCGCGCGACGAACCGTTCCCGGTCTCCGGGCTGCGGGCGATCGCCCAGGTGCGCGCGGACACCCCGATGGACGACGTCCTGACGGCGATGCGCCGCAGCCGTACGCATCTGGCCGCCGTGCAGGACGAGGAGGGCCGGCTGGAGGGGCTGGTGACGATGGAGGACGTCCTGCGGGAGCTGGTCGGACGGCACAACCAGGGGAGCTGACGCCCGTACGGCGGCGCCCGGGGCGCGCGATACGATCGGCCGCGCCATGGAGAAGAACACCACGCACACCAGTTTCGTCGCCCTCGGGGACTCGTTCACCGAGGGCATGTCCGACCTCCAGCCGGACGGCTCGTACCGCGGCTGGGCCGATCTGCTGGCCGCCCGGCTCGCCGCCCGTACGCCAGGCTTCCGGTACGCGAACCTCGCCGTACGCGGCAAGCTCATCGGCCAGATCCTCGACGAGCAGGTGGACACGGCCGTCGCGATGCGCGCGGACATGGTGACGCTGGTCGGCGGGCTGAACGACACCCTGCGGCCCAAGTACGACGCGGGGCTGGTCCTCGGCCGGCTGGAGGAGGCGGTGGAGCGTCTGACGCCGGCCTGCGGACAGCTCGTGCTGATGCGCAGCCCCGCCCGCCGGGGCCCGGTGATGGAACGGTTCCGGCCCCGGTGGGAGAAGCTCTTCGACTTCATCGACGAACTGGGCGCGCGGCACGGCGCGCTGGTGGTCGACCTGTACGGGGCGCCGGTGCTCGGCGAGCAGCGCATGTGGGACGTGGACCGGCTGCATCTGACCGCCGACGGCCACCGCAGGGTCGCCGAGGCCGTGTGGCAGGCGCTGGGCGGCGAGGCGGCGGACGACTGGCGCGCGGAGTTGGCGCCCGCACTGCCCGAAGGCTGGCTGACGCGGCGCACGGGGGACGCGCGGTTCGCGCGGCAGTATCTGGGACCGTGGATCGGCCGGCGGCTGACGGGCCGGTCGTCGGGGGACGGCAGACCGCCGAAGCGACCGGAGCTGCTGCCGTACGAGCCGCTGCCCGGCGACGCGGGCGTACGGCACGAGCAGGCGTAGGGTCCCTCGCCCGGGGACGCGGCTCGGACCTGCGCAGACCGCAAAGTAGACTCCGTCCACGTGACTGCTGCGTCTGTGAAGCCCCGTATCCCCAATGTCCTCGCCGGCCGCTACGCCTCGGCGGAGCTCGCCGTGCTCTGGTCCCCCGAGCAGAAGGTGAGGCTGGAGCGGCAGCTGTGGCTGGCCGTGCTCCGGGCCCAGCGGGATCTCGGCGTCGAGGTGCCCGGGTCCGCTCTCGCCGACTACGAGCGGGTGATCGACCAGGTCGATCTGGCGTCGATCGCCGAGCGCGAGAAGGTCACCCGCCACGACGTGAAGGCGCGGATCGAGGAGTTCAACGCGCTCGCCGGTCATGAGCAGGTCCACAAGGGCATGACGTCGCGGGATCTGACGGAGAACGTCGAGCAGTTGCAGGTCCGGCTCTCGCTGGAGCTGATGCGCGACCGTACGGTCGCCGTGCTCGCGCGCCTGGGGAAGCTCGCCGGGGAGTACGCGGAACTGGTGATGGCGGGCCGCTCGCACAATGTCGCCGCCCAGGCGACCACTCTCGGCAAGCGCTTCGCGACGGCCGCCGACGAGCTGCTCGTCGCGTACGGCCGTCTTGAGGACCTGCTCGCCCGCTACCCGCTGCGCGGTATCAAGGGCCCGGTCGGCACGGCGCAGGACATGCTCGACCTGCTCGGCGGTGACACGGCGAAGCTCGCTGACCTGGAGGGCCGGATCGCGCGGCATCTGGGCTTCGGCCACGCCTTCACCTCGGTCGGCCAGGTGTACCCGCGCTCGCTGGACTACGACGTGGTGACCGCGCTGGTGCAACTGGCCGCCGGCCCCTCGTCGGTGGCGAAGACGATCCGGCTGATGGCCGGGCACGAGCTGGTCACCGAGGGCTTCAAGCCGGGCCAGGTCGGCTCGTCGGCGATGCCGCACAAGATGAACACCCGCTCCTGCGAGCGCGTCAACGGGCTGATGGTGATCCTGCGCGGCTACGCGTCGATGACGGGCGAGCTGGCGGGCGACCAGTGGAACGAGGGCGACGTGTCGTGCTCCGTCGTACGCCGGGTGGCACTGCCGGACGCGTTCTTCGCGTTCGACGGGCTGCTGGAGACGTTCCTGACGGTCCTCGACGAGTTCGGCGCGTTCCCGGCCGTCGTCGCCCGTGAGCTGGACCGCTATCTGCCGTTCCTCGCGACGACGAAGGTGCTGATGGCCGCCGTACGCGCGGGGGTGGGCCGGGAGGCCGCGCACGAGGTCATCAAGGAGCACGCCGTCGCATCGGCGCTGGCGATGCGCGAGCGGGGCGCGGAGCGCAACGAACTGCTGGACAAGCTCGCGGCCGACGAGCGGATCCCGCTGGACCGGGGGCAGTTGGACGCGCTGATGGCCGACAAGCTCTCGTTCACCGGTGCGGCAGGCGACCAGGTCGCCGCAGTGGCCGCGCGGATCGAGGAGATCGTGAAGCGCCACCCGGACGCCGCCGGATACACGCCCGGGTCGATCCTCTGAAGCCGGAAGAGCTGGCTGCCGCCCGCGACCGCGTCATCCCCGACGTGGCCGCGGCCGGTCTGGGCGTGCTCTTCTGCGGTATCAACCCCGGCCTGATGTCGGCGGCGACGGGCCACCACTTCGCCCGTCCCGGCAACCGCTTCTGGCCGGTACTGCACCTGTCGGGCTTCACCCCGCGTCGGCTGGCACCGTCCGAGCAGGACGAGCTGCTCGACTACGGCCTCGGCATCACCAACGTGGTGGCACGGGCGACGGCGCGGGCGGACGAGCTGACCGACGACGAGTTCCGCGAGGGCGGCCGGCGCCTGGTGGCGAAGACGGAGCGGCTGCGCCCCCGCTGGCTGGCGGTCGTCGGCATCACCGCGTACCGCACGGCCTTCGGTGACCGTCGCGCGGTGATCGGCCCGCAGACACGGACGATAGGCACGACCCGTATCTGGGCCCTGCCCAACCCGAGCGGCCTGAACGCGCACTGGACGGCGGAGACGATGGCTCGGGAGTTCAGCAGACTGCGCGTCGCGGCGGAGCTGCCTGACCGGGCGGGCGGGACCGGGCCGTCCGGCGGCTGAGGGCCCCTCGTAGAGCAGCCCGGTGGAACCTCGCGATACGCGCCAGGACGGCCTGTTTCGCGTCCGCGAAAGCCGCGTTCCGGCATGGTCCGGATGCCTTTCAGTCGTTCGTTAGCCGCCTCGGCGACCACCGAGTACCATCCGGCAGACACGCGCACGAGCTGGGAGGACATACCGTGGGGCGGCTGACCGGCGGGGACCCCTCCTTGTTGCGGCGGATCAACTCCGCCGTGGTCCTGCACGCCCTGCGAGGGGCCGACTTTCCCACCTTCACCGATCTCACCCGGATCACCGGTCTGTCGCGTCCGACGGTGGAAGGTGTCGTCGAAGGGCTGATGGAACTCGGTCTGGTCGTGGAGTCGGCGCCCGGCGAGGGTGAGGCCCGCAGACAGGGCCGGCCGGCGCGCAGGTTCCGGTTCCGGGCCGAGGCCGGGCATCTGCTGGGCATAGAGATCGGGCCCCACCGGGTCGCCGCGCTGCTGTCGGGTCTCGACGGCCGGATCATCGGCGCCAGTTCGCGCGAGGCCACCGAGACCGCGTCGGCGGACGAGCGGCTGGACCGGGTGCGGGTCGTCGTCGCGGATGTGCTGCGCCGCGCGGGGGTGGCGCGCAGTTCGCTGCGGGCCGTCGGGGTCGGCTCCCCCGGGATCGTGGAGGCCGACGGGACGGTACGGCTCGGGACGGCGCTGCCCGAGTGGACGGGCCTGGCGCTCGGCGAGCGGCTTCGGCGTTCGTTCCGCTGTCCGGTGCTGGTGGAGAACGACGCCAACGCGGCGGCCGTGGCCGAGCACTGGAAGGGCGCGGCCACCGAGTCGGACGACATCGTGTTCGTCCTGGCGGGTCTCAGCCCGGGGGCCGGCTCGCTGATCGGCGGCCGGCTGCACCGCGGCTTCGGTGGCGCGGCCGGTGAGATCGGGGCGCTGCATCTGCTTGGCCGCGACGTGACGCCGGAGAAGCTGCTGTCGACGACCGACGAGCCGCTGCATCCGCTCGACGAGCGGGCGGTGGCCCGGGTGTTCGCCCTGGCGAAGCAGGGGGACACCGGGGCGGAGCAGGCGATGGAGCGGTTCATCCAGCGGCTGGTGCACGACGTGGCCGCGCTGGTGCTGGCGCTCGACCCCGAGTTGGTGGTCATCGGCGGCTGGGCGGCCGGGCTCGACGGCGTACTCGACCCGCTGCGCGACGAGTTGTCCCGGTACTGTCTGCGCCCGCCGAAGGTGACCCTGTCGTTGCTCGGCGAGGCCGCGGTGGCAACCGGCGCGCTGCGCCTGGCACTTGACCATGCCGAGGAGGAACTCTTCGCCGTCGAGGGGACGGTGACGGCCCGCCGCTGAGACACGCGACGGGCCGTGGGTGGGGAGGAGCGCCCGGGTCAGGAGGCCTTGCGCTCGTCGGTGTGGTGGCTTATCTCCACGTCGCCGGTGTCCCCGAAGGTGAGCCGGCAGGTGTCCGCGCGGTAGGTCGCGACCGAGACCGCGGCGGTACGCCCTCCGGCGAGATAGCGGGTGGTCACGACGAGGACGGGCGCGCCGGGCAGCCGGTCGAGCTCCTTGGCGTCGTCCACCCGGGCCGAGCCCAGTTCCACGGCGCGGTCCTGGCCCTCCATGCCGAGCCGCTGAAGCTCACGCAGCACGCTGCGCGCGCGGGCGGGGCCCGAGGGAATGTCTATGGCGGGCAGTTCGGGCACCGACGCCGACGGCACGTACAACAGCTCCGCCGCCACGGTCTGTCCGCGCGTCACGCGCGTCCTGCGGACCGTGTGGACCTCGTCGGCCGTGTCCGACCCGAGCATCTTGGCCACGGCGGCGGGCGGTACGGCGGAGACCGAGTCGACGGGCTGCCACGCGTCCGGGTCGGCGCCCGGCCACTCCTGCTGGGTGGTCGACACGTCGACACCCATACGCGGCGGCGCGACGGTCGTGCCCACGCCGCGGCGGCGCTGCAACCGGCCTTCGAGTTCGAGCTGTTCGAGTGCCTGACGGAGCGTGGCGCGCGCGACGCCGAAGCGCGCGGCGAGATCACGCTCGTTGGGCAGGACCTCCCCGACCGAGAAGTCGGTGTCAAGCGCCTCGCCCAGCACGGTCTTGAGGTGCCAGTACTTCGGTTCCGGCACCGTTTCGAGCTGCGTGGTCCCCACCGTGATCCTCCGCAATCGCCGTGTCCCCGGCGGCTTTTCCATGCACTTGTTTATTAAAGGTTCCTGCACTAACTCTCCGAGAGTAGGACGGCCGACCGTCTTGGTCAAGACCAATCCTGCGGCCACTGCCCGACAGGATCGCACTGTGCCACAGATCGTTCACGCAGAGTTCGCAGCTTTGGCGTAAACCGACGGCATCAGCGGTCGCGAGGGCCGGGCGGGTTGTTCACCCGGGGTTCGTGTACCGGCCGTCGCCGGGCGCTACGTATGGCACGTCGCACCAGCAGCCCGCACCGACTCCGCCGCAGGAGGCACATCGATGACGAACAGCCCCCGGAATTCCGCCACGGACCGCCGCACCGTACTGCGCGGATCCCTCGGCGCCTCCGCCGCACTCGCCCTTCCGACGACTGCCGCCGCCGCCATGGCCGGGACCGTCGCGGGCGCCGCACCCGCCCAGGCGCTCTCCGGCCGGCCGAGCGCCGACTGGGGAGTCCAGGTGGGCGACGTCACCTCGTCCTCCGGTCTGGTGTGGGTCCGTTCCGACCGGCCGGCGCGGATGGTGGTGGAGACCTCGGCGACCGGGTCCTTCCGCAACGCCCGCACCTGGCACGGCCCGGTCATCGGAGCCGGCAGCGACTTCACGGGGACGACGCCGCTGCGCGGGCTGCCCGCCGGTGAGCAGGTGCACTACCGGGTGACGCTCGCCGACCCCGACAACCCGCGGCGTACGGGCGAGCCGGTGTACGGCACGTTCCGTACGGCTCCGGCGCGGCGCCGGCAGGGTGTGCGCTTCCTGTGGTCGGGCGACATCGCCGGCCAGGGCTGGGGCATCAACCCGGACATCGGCGGCTACACCGCGTACGAGGACATGCGCCGGCTCGACCCGGACTTCTTCCTGTGCAGCGGCGACACCGTCTACGCGGACGGGCCGCTGGAGCCGTCGGTGACGCTGCCGGACGGGCGGATCTGGCGCAACGTCGTCACCGAGGAGAAGTCGAAGGTCGCCGAGACGCTGAACGAGTACCGGGGGCAGTTCCGTTACAACCTGCTCGACCGGAACGTCCGCCGGTTCAACGCCCAGGTGCCGACGATCGTGCAGTGGGACGACCACGAGGTGCGCAACAACTGGTACCCGGGGCAGATCCTGGACGACGTCCGCTATCAGGAGAAGGACGTCGACGTGCTGGCGGCGCGCTCGTTCCAGGCGTTCGGCGAGTACTTCCCCGTGAGCACGCTCCACGCGCGCGGCGAGGACCGGCGGGTGCACCGGGCGGTGCGGTACGGGCCGCTGCTCGACGTGTTCGTACTGGACATGCGCTCGTTCCGGAACGCCAACTCCCCCGGCCGGCAGACCGACGACACCACGGGCATTCTCGGCGCCGAGCAACTCGAATGGCTGAAGCGCGAGTTGTCGCGTTCGCGCGCGGTGTGGAAGGTGATCGCCGCCGACATGCCGATCGGTCTCGTCGTACCGGACGGCACGGCGAACATCGAGGCCGTCGCGCAGGGTGACCCGGGCGCGCCGCTGGGGCGTGAGCTCCAGATCGCCGATCTGCTGCGGTTCGTCAAGCACCGCCGGATCACCGGCACGGTGTGGCTGACGGCGGACGTGCACTACACGTCGGCGCAGCACTACGAGCCGGAGAAGGCGGCCTTCAAGGACTTCGCGCCGTTCTGGGAGTTCGTGTCGGGCCCGCTGGCGGCCGGTGGTTTCCAGGCGAACGCGCTGGACTCGACCTTCGGGCCGAACCGCGTCTTCGTACAGGCCCCGGACCGGGCGAACGTCTCGCCGATGGAGTCGTCGCAGTACTTCGGCGAGGTCGACATCGACGGCGGCAGCGGTGAGTTGACGGTGCGGCTGCGGGCCCAGGGGAACAAGGTCCTGTTCAGCAAGGTCCTGAAGCCGGGCCGGGTCGGCCAGTAGGGCCGTCTGCGGCGGAAGCGCGGGTACCGAGAGGTGCCCGCGCGTCCGCGAGCAGGTAGCCTCACCGGTGTGGACAGGGGGACGGTCAACTCGCGCCATAAATCGGCCAAAAGTAGTTGATGAGGGAACAGAAGCATCTTTTACCCATCAGTCACAGTACGTTCGTGATCGCGCAACACCGTTGGGTCACAGTGAGTTCATGACCGATGTGACTCCATCGAAGAGTGCCCGCCGCCCCCACCACTGGCGCCGGGATCTCGTCGAACTGGCCGCCCTGTTCACGGCGGTCGCGGTCGCCGACGCTGTCGCGAACATGATCGCGCACGGGCCGGACGGACCCGTTCTGCTGGTCGCATCGGCGATCGCCCTGGTCGGTACGGCCGGATTCCACACCTGGTGGTCGAGACGCCACGGCGAACACAACCAGCACAGCCACGTCGCACCGGCCGAGACACCGTCGGCCGGCGCGTCACCGGCCGACGCCGACACCGCCACCACACTCTGGCGGATGCGCGCCACCGTACGCGACGCCCCCGGTTCACTGGCCGCGCTCTGCACGGTCCTCGCCCGCCGCCGGGTGGACATCCTGAACCTCCAGACCCACCCGCTGGCCGCCGGCACCGTGGACGAGTTCTTGCTGCGCGCGCCCGCCTCGCTGCCCGCGCGCCGGCTCACCGACGAGATCTCTCGCGCGGGCGGCAGCGACATCTGGATCGAGCGCGCCGACGCGCACGAGCTCGTCGACGCCCCCACCCGGGTGCTCGGCCTCGCCACCCGTACGGCCCTGGACGCCGCCGAACTGCCCCTCGCCCTACGCCAGTTGCTGGGCCGCTGCACGATCCACTCACTTCCCGCCCTCTCCCCCACCGGCCGCCCGACCGGCGAGTACGCCCCCGTCGACGGCATTCTGGACGGCACCACGATGCGGATGCGCGACCCGAACGGCGGCGTGATCAGCGTCGAGCGCCACCACCTTCCGTTCACCCCGACCGAGTTCGCCAGGGCCCGCGCCCTGGTCGAGCTCGACGCGCGCCTCGGCCCGCGCGTCCCGCGCGGCCGGGACGTCCTGACGCTGCCCGCGGGCAACGCGATCACCGTGCGCCGCGCCGACCAGAGCGACGTCGACGCCGCGTCGGCGATGCACGGGCGCTGCTCGGAGCACACCCTGGGCCTGCGCTACCACGGTCCAGTCGACGACGCCGACCGCTATCTCGACCATCTGCTGAGCCCCCGCCACGGGCGGACGCTCAAGGTCCAGACGGCGTCCGGCCGCCTCGTCGCGCTCGGCCATCTGCTGTGGGACGGCGACGAGACCGAGGTCGCGCTGATCGTGGAGGACGCCTGGCAGCGGCGCGGTATCGGCTCCGAACTGCTCGGCCGGCTCGTCGCGCTCGCCGTCGAGACGGGCTCCACCAGCGTGTACGCCGTCACGCAGGCGTCCAACACCGGCATGGTCGCCGCCATGCGCGGACTCGGTCTGCCGCTCGACTACCAGATAGAGGGCGGCACGCTGGTCGTCACCGCCCGCCTGAAGGGGACGGACGAGGCACCGTACGGGACGACGGCTCAGGAGACCGCCCTGCGCGACCAGGCGCGCTGAGCGCCTCGGTCAGATCCCGCCAGAGGTCCTCGACGTCCTCCAGGCCGACCGACATCCGCAGCAGGCGGTCGCTCACCCCGGCCGACCGCCGGTCTCCCTCCGCCACGATGCGGTGGCTGATGGAGGCCGGGTGCTGGATGAGCGAGTCCACGCTGCCCAGACTCACCGCCGGGGTGATCAGCCGGACGCCCGCGACCACCTCGTGCGGGTCGCTGTACACCTCGAAGGAGACCATCGCGCCGCCGACGGCCGGGTAGTGCACACGGGCTATGCGCGGGTCGGTGGCGAGTCTGCGGGCCAGATCGGCGGCGGTGGCCGAGGCGGCCCGTACCCGTACGGGCAGGGTGGACAGACCGCGCAGCAGCAGATAGCCGGCCATCGGGTGCAGGACACCGCCGGTCGCGAACCGCACCTGGCGCAGCCCCCGCGCGAACTCCTCGTCGCACGCCACCACACCGCCGAGGACATCGCCGTGGCCCCCGAGATACTTCGTCGCGCTGTGCAGCACGAGCCGCGCCCCGTGCTCGGCGGGCCGTTGCAGGACGGGCGTCGCGAACGTGTTGTCGACCAGCAGCGGAATCGAGCCGCAGTCGTGGGCGACGGCGGCGATGTCGACCTCCGCGAGGGTCGGGTTCGCGGGGGTCTCGACCATCACCAGACCGGTGTCCGGGCGGATCGCGTCGGCGATGCCCGCCGGGTCGGTCCAGGTGACCTCCGTACCGAGGAGCCCGGCGGTCAGCAGATGGTCGCTGCATCCGTACAGAGGACGCACCGCGACGACATGGCGCAGCCCCCCGCCCGACCGTACGAGGAGGACGGCCGTCAGCGCCGCCATACCGCTGGCGAAGGCCACCGCGCTCTCGGTGCCCTCCAGCCGTGCGAGCGCCGACTCGAACCTGGCGGTCGTCGGGTTGTCCAGGCGCGCGTAGACGGGCGGTCCCTCGGGCCGGGCGCCGGTGGCGGCGAACTCGTCTATTCGCGCGGCCTCGTCACGGGTGTCGTACGAGGGGTAGGTCGTGGAGAGATCGATCGGCGCGGCGTGCACTCCGCGCCGTGCGAGGTCCTCGCGCCCGGCGTGCACGGCCTCGGTCGCGAGCGCGCGGGGAAGGGTCCGGGGGGACGTTCCGGCAAGGGGGACGGCTACGGGGTCGGCCGTGCCGTCGGCGTCCATATCCATGGGGTCCATGGACACACTCTGAACATCCGGCGGGAATCACCGGGAATTCTCCGTGCTACGTTCGCCGGATGAGCGAGTCGGTCGTACTTGACCCGGTCGATCTGCACATTCTTCGGCTGTTGCAGAACGACGCACGGACCACCTACCGGGAGATCGCCGCCGAGGTCGGAGTGGCCGCGTCGACCTGTCTGGACCGGGTGGCGCGGCTGCGGCGGTCGGGGGTGATCCTGGGACACCAACTGCGCCTCGATCCGGCCAAACTCGGCCGCGGGCTCCAGGCGCTGCTGTCCGTGCAGGTCCGGCCGCACCGCCGTGAGCTGATCAAACCGTTCGTGGAACGGATTCGCGGCCTGCCCGAGTCCCGCGCGCTCTTCCATCTGACGGGGCCCGACGACTATCTGGTCCATGTGGCGGTGGCGGACACCGCCGATCTCCAGCGGCTCGTGGTGGACGAGTTCACCTCACGGCCCGAAGTGGCCCGGGTGGAGACGCGATTGGTCTTCCAGCAATGGGACTGTGGTCCCCTTATGCCCCCTTCATCAGCCAATCCGCCGGCGACGCGGTCCTGAAGTGGGGTGACGCGCGGTCCTCGCTCGGAGAGGATGTGGCCCATGCCAGACACTTCCAGCAGCGCGCTGCCCCGCCAGGTCGCCGACGCCTATGTCGACGCACTCATCGAACTCGATCCGATCACCGGTACCTTCCTGGGCGTCGCGGCGAGTTCGAGCCGCCTTCCCGATTACTCACCGGCCGGAGCGCGGGCGCTCGCCGAACTCGCGCGCGAGACCCTCGCCGAACTCGACATCGCAACGAAGCTGCCCGGGGCCGACAGCGACCAGGAACGCCGCTGTGCCAGGCTGCTCCGGGAACGGCTGACCGCCGAACTCGCCGTCCACGACGCCGATGAGCACCTGCGCGCCGTCAGCAACATCCACTCCCCGGCCCATCACATCCGCGAGATCTTCACCGTGACGCCGACCGGGACGGAGGAGGACTGGGCGGCTGTGGCCCAGCGCCTGCGCGCCGTACCGGCCGCGCTGGACGGGTTCCGGGAGTCGCTGGCCCTCGGCCTGGAGCGGAAGCTGCTGGGCGGGCCCCGGCCTACCGCGACGTTCATCGGCCAGCTCACGGAGTGGGCGGGCGACGGCCGGGGCTGGTTCGAGGAGTTCGCGTCGGCCGGGCCCGACTCGCTGCGTACGGAGCTGGACGCCGCGGCGGTCGCCGCCACCGGCGCCGTCGCCGAACTGCGCGACTGGATGCGCGATGTGTACGCGCCCGCCGTCGAGTCCGCGCCCGACACCGTGGGCCGTGAGCGCTACGCCCGCTGGTCGCGGTATTTCAACGGCACGGACCTCGACCTCGACGAGGCGTACGCCTACGGCTGGTCCGAATACCACCGGCTGTACGCGGAGATGACCACCGAGGCCGCCAAGATCCTGCCCGGCGCGTCCCCCTGGGAGGCGCTGGCCCATCTCGACGAGCACGGGAAGCACATCGAGGGGGTGGAGGAGGTACGCGAGTGGCTCCAGTCCCTGATGGACGAGGCCATCGAGGCGCTGGACGGCACGCACTTCGAACTCGCCGACCGGGTACGGAAGGTGGAGTCCCGCATCGCCCCGCCCGGTGGTGCGGCGGCGCCGTACTACACGGGCCCCTCGGAGGACTTCTCCCGTCCCGGCACCACCTGGCTGCCGACGATGGGTGAGACGCGGTTCCCGGTGTACGACCTGGTCTCGACCTGGTACCACGAGGGCGTCCCCGGCCATCACCTCCAGATCGCGCAGTGGACCCATGTCGCCGACCAGCTCTCCCGCTACCAGGCGTCCGTGGGCGGTGTCAGCGCGAACGCCGAGGGCTGGGCGCTGTACGCGGAGCGGCTGATGGACGAGCTGGGCTTCCTGCCGGACGCGGAGCGCAGGCTCGGCTATCTCGACGCGCAGATGATGCGTGCCTGCCGGGTCATCGTGGACATCGGCATGCATCTGGAGCTGGAGATCCCGGAGGACTCGCCGTTCCACCCCGGTGAGCGCTGGACGCCCGCTCTGGCCCAGGAGTTCTTCGGTATGCACAGCGGCAGGCCCGCGGAGTTCGTGGAGAGCGAGCTGACCCGCTATCTGTCGATGCCCGCCCAGGCGATCGGCTACAAGCTGGGTGAGCGGGCGTGGCTGCTGGGCCGCGCGAACGCGCGCGAGCGGCACGGTGACGCGTTCGACGCGAAGGCGTGGCACATGGCGGCGCTGTCGCAGGGGTCGCTGGGGCTGGACGATCTGGTGGACGAGCTGTCCAAGCTGTGAGCTGTGGCGCCCGGCGTCACGGCGCCGGGCGCCCCCCCGTACCTAAGGCCTGTCTTCCGGGAGCGGTCGTGGCAGGTCCGCGGGGCGCTCCCGCGGCCAGGCTCCGCCGGGTACGGGCTTGAAGTGCTCGCCGCTCAGCAGGAAGCCGCCCTCCGAGTTGATGACCTGGCCCGTGATCCACGCCGCCTCGTCCGTGGCGAGCCAGGCGATCAGCCGCGCCGGGTCGTCGGGCATCCCCCACCGTCCGGCCGGGAACATCCCGGCGATCCGGTCGTACGCCTCGCCGGTGAGGTAATCCGTGTCCACGGGGCCGGGGTTGACCGTGTTGACCGTGATCCCGGCGTGGCCGAGCGACGCGGCCAGAGTGTGGGTCGCCGAGGCGAGGGCCCCCTTGGACAGGCTGTAGGCGATCTCCCCCGGCATGCCGCCCCGCAGGTTCTGCCCGGAGGTCATCATCACGACGCGGCTGCCGTGCCGGATCCGTACCGGATGGGCGACGCGCGCCTTGGCGTACTCCTGGACGAGTTGGATGACTGAGCGGGTGTTGGTCGCCCAGTGGGCGTCGAGCATGGCCGCGTCGATCTCCCAGAGGGTGCCGTCCGAGCCGCTGCGGGCGTGGTTGGCCACCAGGATGTCGACCACTCCGCCGAGCGCCTCACGCGCCGCCCCGAAGACCTTCGCGGGACCCTCGGGGTCGGACAGGTCACCGGGCCCGTGCTCCACGACCGCGCCCGGATACCCGAGGGCTTCTCGCACCCCGGCGGCGACGCCTTCGGGACCGTCCGGGTCCGCTCCCCAGGGCTTCGTCCCGTCGTGCGGCACATGGTGGTGGAGGTAGACGCTCGCGCCGTACGCGGCGAGCCGCCGTGCGACGGCGTACCCGATGCCGGAGCGACGGCTCGCGCCCGTGACAAGGGCGGTACGGCCCCGCAGGGGCATGTGCTCACGGCGGAGTGATTCGGCGGCGGGGTGGGGAAGTTGAGGCATGGTCACCCATCATGGTCGGCCGCCGGGGCGCTGTCATACGGATTCCGGCGGGGCTGCGGGACACCGGGGTACCGCGCCTGACCTAGGGTCTGTCGTTTGGATCTTGCCGTACTCAGCCGTCCGTACCACCCGTACGGAGACTGACCGTCGAGCCCCGCCGTGACTTCGTCACCTCCAGCTGCGTGGGGATCCGGCGGCGGAGGTCGGCGACATGGCTGACTATCCCGACGCTCCGGTCGCGTTCGCGCAGCGAGTCCAGCACGTCCAGGACCTCGTCCAGCGTCTGGTCGTCCAGGCTGCCGAAGCCCTCGTCGATGAAGAGGGTGTCCAGGCGCGCGCCGCCCGCCTCGTCGGTGACGACGTCGGCGAGGCCCAGCGCGAGGGCGAGGGAGACGAAGAACGTCTCACCGCCCGAGAGCGTCGCCGTGTCCCGCGCGCTGCCCGTCCAGGAGTCGACCACATGGAGTCCGAGTCCCGACCGCTTCCCGCCACCGCCTCTCGCGTCGGAGTGGACCAGGGTGTAGCGGCCCGAGGACATGCGCAGCAGCCGCGCGGTGGCCGCCGCGGCGACCTGTTCGAGCCGGGCGGCCAGGACGTACGACTCCAAGCGCATCTTGCGGTCGTTGTCGGTGGACGTGCCGGCGGTGAGCGCGGCGAGGCGGGCCACCCGCTCGTACTCCGTACGGAGGGGGCCGAGGCGCCGTACCTCCTCCTCGGCCCGCCGGGACAGCTCGGTCAACTGGGCGCTCCGCCCGCGGGCTTCGTCGAGCGCCGACGACGCGGCGCGCAGCGCCGATTCGGCCGCCTCGCAGGACAGCAGCGCCGCGTCGAGCCCGGCGGGCGGTCGCTCGGCGGCGTCGCGCGCGTCGGACTCCGCGAGCCGGTCGGCGACGGTGGCCGCCTCGGCCTGCCAGTCGTCCATCCGGTGGGTCAGGCCGCGTTGCTCCGCCTCGGACAGCAGCGCCGCCGCTGCCTCGCGCGGGGTGTCGAACCCGGCCCGGAAGGCGGCGTCCGCGAGCCGGTCGTCGCCGTCCTTGAGGCGCTGGGCCGTGGTGTCGAAGTCCCTTACGGCGTCGGCCGCTTCGGCGAGCAGCCGTGCTCTTTCCGCCAGCCGGCCGGCGTGCGCGGCGACGCTGCCGGCGTCGCCCCGGGCGCGGACCAGTTCCGATTCGAGGACGGTCTGTTCGCGGTCGAGCGCTTCGCGCCGTGAGGTACGGGCCGCGACGCGGTTCTCGGCCGACTGCTGTGCGGTGAGCCGGTCCTCGCGCTCGCGTTCGGCGCGGGCGAGCGCCTCGCGGGCCGCGTGCGTGCCGGCGGCGACGCGGTGCGCCTCGGTGTGTTCGCGGCCCAGGCGCTCGGTGAGCGCGGCCAGTTCGGCGACGGTGGATCCGCCGGCCGTGGAGCGGGCCGCCGCGAACTCCTCTCGTACGGAGGCGTGTTCGCGCTCGGCCGCGGCGACCGCCGCCTCGGCGCTTCGGGACGCGGCGAACGCGGCGTCCTCCGCCGCCTGGTCGACCTGGCCGGCGTCGGGGCGGGCGGGTGCCGGATGGTCGGCGGAGCCGCAGACCGCGCACGGTTCGCCCGGCACGAGACCGGCGGCGAGTTCGGCTGCGATGCCGCGCAGCCGGCGCTCGCGCAGGTCGAGCCAGGTCTCCTTGGCGTCGTTCGCGCGCTCGCGGGCGCTGTTGAGGAGGCTCTGGGACGCGGCGGCCCGTGTTTCGAGCGCGTCGCGCGCGCGGGCGGCGTCGAGCTGTCCGCGCGCCGGTTCGAGTTGTCCCGCGAGCTGTTCGGCGCGGGTGGCGGCCTCCTGGGCCGTCTCGACACGTTCCTGGTGGCTCCGGCGAGTGGCGTCCCAGCCGGCGAGCCAGCCCCCGGACTCCGCCAGCAGCTCGTCGTCGGCGCGGGCCTGGCGGTCCAGCTCGGCGCGCTCGCGGCTGATCTCGGCGCTGCGCCGCTCCGCGCCCCGGGCGGCGTCGACGCGGCCCAGCTCCTCGATCATCTTCCGCTCCAGCGCGGAGAGATGGTCGGCGCCGGTGTCGGTGAGTTCGGCGGGGAGGCCGGCGCGCGCCCGGCCGAGGGCGGCGGCGGCCGTACGGTGCGCGCGCTCGGCGTCCTCGCGCAGGGCGAGCGCGGGGGCCACCCGGTCGGCCTTGCGGGCCCGTTCGAGTCGGGCGCACGCCGCCTCGTACTGAGGGCGGCGGGCTTCGAGGGCCTCGGCGCGTCGCTGTCCGTCGGCGAACCTCTGTTGCAGCCTGGCCAGTTCACGTGTCGATTCGAGCAGCCTGCGCGCCGCCGCCTGCCTGCTCTCGGCGCCCGCGAGGGCCGAATCCGCGATGTCTCCGCGCTCGTAGGCCGTGGAGCGGGCGACGGCCGCCCATTCCAGGACGGCGGGGGCGAGGCCCGGATCGCCGGGTTGCTGTGCGGGCAGCGGCTGTTCGACGGCCGCGCCGGACGCCTGGGCGATGCGCTGCGCGACGCCGAGCAGCCGCTCGTCCCCGGCCCTTACCTGCTGTTCGGCGCCCCTGCGCAGCTCGGCGAGCCGGTCCTCCACAGCGGCGAACCGGCGGGTGTCGAAGAGACGGCCGAGCAGCTTGCCCCGCGCCTCGGCGTCGGCGCGCAGGAAGCGCGCGAAGTCGCCCTGGGGCAGGAGGACGACCTGGCAGAACTGCTCCCGGCTCATGCCGAGCAGTTGGCCGATCTCCTCGCCGATCTCCTGGTGGGAGCGGCTCAGCGCGCGCCAGCCGCTGTTCGCGGCGTCGTTGCCCGTGCCGGTGCCCGGGGTGTCGTACTCCCTGAGCAGGCTCTGCGCCTTCTCCGTGGTGACGCCAGTGCCGCGCTTCTTGGGGCGTGTCTGCGCGGGGCGGCGGGTGATCTCCAACCGCCGTCCGCCGAGGGTCAGTTCGAGCTGAACCTCGGTGCAGGTGCCCGCCGGGGCGTGGTCGCTGCGCAGAGAGGCGTCCTTGGCGGCGCCGCCCTTGAGCTGGCGCGCGCCCGGCACGGCGTCGTACAGCGCGTAGCAGACGGCGTCGAGCACGGAGGTCTTCCCCGCGCCGGTCGCGCCGTGCAGCAAGAAGATCCCCGCGGCGCAGAGCGTGTCGAAATCGACCTCCTGGGTGTCGGCGAAGGGGCCGAAGGCGGTGATGCTCAGCCGGTGGAGTCTCATCCGGTCACCTCGCGTACGGCGTTCTCGACCCGTACGTGGTCGAAGGCGCCGCGCAGCACGGTCCGTTCCCGGTCGTCGGGCCCGGCGCCGCCGCGTACGTGCGCCACGAAGTCCTCGGCGATCTCCTGGTCGCTGCGGCCTTCGAGACGCCGCGCGTAGGACGCGACGACGTCCTCTTCGCCCCGGTCGGGGTCGAAGACGAGGCTGAGGGTGTGCGGGAAGCGTTCCACGAGGCGTGCCATGGGCTCAGCGGGACGCACGGGGTCGGTGAGGGTCGCCTCGATCCAGGCCTGTTCATGGCGAGTGAGCGCCGGGTCGTCGAGGAGGCCGGCGAGGGGGCCGCGGAGGCGGGCGAGGGGGCGGGGCACGGGGCAGTCGATCCGTTCGGCGTCGATCTCACCGGCGGGGCCGAGGTCCACGAGCCACATGGTCTTGCGGTGGTCGGTCTCGGAGAAGGAGTACGCGAGGGGTGAACCTGAGTAGCGGACGCGCTCGGTGAGGGTCTGTGAGCCGTGCAGATGGCCGAGGGCCACGTAGTCCACGCCGTCGAACGTGCCGGCGGGCACGGCGGACACTCCGCCGACGGTGATGTCGCGCTCGCTGTCGCTGGCGGCGCCGCCTGCCACGAAGGCATGCGCGAGGACGACGGAGCGGGTGCCCTGCGGGCGGGCGGCGAGGTCGGCCCGTACACGGTCGAGCGCCGCCGCGAGGACCGCCTCGTGTCCGGCCTTGGCCGCCTTGAACTCCTCGCGGACCAGGGCCGGTTCGAGATACGGCAGTCCGTAGAAGGCCACGTCGCCGTGGGCGTCGGGGAGTACGACGGGGGTGGCGCAGCGGGCCGGGTCGGTGCGCAGATGGATACCCGCGTGGTCGATGAGTCCGGCGCCGACGCCGAGGCGGCGGGCCGAGTCATGGTTCCCGGAGATCATCACCGTCGGCACCCGCGCCTCGGCGAGCCGGTGCAGGGCGCGGTCGAAGAGCTCGACGGCGGAGAGCGGCGGCACCGCCCGGTCGTACACGTCGCCCGCCACGAGGACCGCGTCGACCTCCCGCGTCAGCGCGGTCGCCACGAGATGGTCGAGGAACGCCGCCTGTGCGTCGAGAAGGCTGACCCGGTGGAAGGACCGTCCCAGGTGCCAGTCCGACGTGTGCAGGAATCTCATGATCCTTGAGAGTAACGGTGGGGTCGGACATCACGGGTGGCTTCAGGCATCACACGTCGCCGTACGCCTCACCGCCCAGCGCCAGAAGGGCGGTTCCGGCGGTGGTGTCGGCGAGCCAGGTCCGGAAGTCCTCGACGTCGGCGTCGGGCAGCCCTATCCCTATGGTCACTATCTCCGCGTACCGCACGTCGCGTACGGCGCGGCCGGTGGCCCGGAGTTCGTTCTCCAGTTTTCCGGCCCGGTGGTGGTCGACGATGATCGTGGCCAGCCGGTAGCGCCGGCGGGTCACGGTGCCGACGGCGTCGAGGGCTTCGCCGACGGCGCCCCCGTACGCGCGGATCAGCCCTCCGGCGCCGAGCTTGACGCCTCCGTAGTAGCGGGTGACGACGGCGGCCACGTAACGCACGTCCCTGCGCATCAGCATCTGCAGCATGGGCGCACCGGCCGTGCCGCCCGGCTCCCCGTCGTCGCTCGCCCTCTGTACGGAGGCGTCGGCGCCGATCACGTAGGCGAAGCAGTTGTGTGTGGCGGTGGGATGCTCACGGCGTACGCCGGCGACGAAGTCCTGCGCCTCCGCCTCGGTGGTCGCGGGCGCGAGCGCGCAGATGAAGCGCGACCGGTTGACCTCGGTCTCATGGATACCCCGTCGGGCGACGGTCCGGTACTGCTCATGCATCGAGCCACCCTAGGCTCTCCGGCCCCGGTCCGGGTACGGCGGGGGAATTGCGGGGCCGTGCTCCCGGTTGTCTCGTGCATGTATGCAGACGATGAGACGATCCGCAGGATCCTGACCTCCACGGGCGACACGTGGGCGGTGGTGGGCCTCTCGGGCAACCAGTCACGGGCGGCGTACGGCGTGGCGGCGGTGCTCAAGCGCTTCGGCAAACGCGTGATCCCGGTCCACCCCAAGGCGGAACCGGTCCACGGCGAGAAGGGCTACGCGTCTCTGGCGGAGATCCCGTTCCCGGTCGACGTGGTGGACGTGTTCGTCAACAGCGAACTGGCGGGCCCGGTGGCGGACGAGGCGGTCACGATCGGCGCGAAGGCGGTCTGGTTCCAACTGGGAGTGATCGACGACGCGGCATACACCCGCACCCGCGAGGCGGGCCTCGACATGGTGATGGACCGCTGCCCGGCGATCGAGATCCCTCTGCTCTGAGCGGCCCGGGTGACGCCCGCACCTCCACACTTCTACGACGCGGAGCTCGTTGTGTCGTCGACCGTGGGGTCCAGGACCTGGCTGTTCACCTGGTCGTTGGTCATCGCACCGGTCCAGATCCGCAGCTGTTCGAGGGCGCCGGGTAGGTAGTGGCCGGTGGCACCACCTCGCGTGCCACGGCCTGCGGCAAGTTCACCGCTACCCTGTTGGACAGCGTCGAAGCCGGGGGAGGTGGAGCTGGCGATGTAGGTCGATCCGACGTAGAGGTGCAGTGTTCCCAGCCCCTCCCGTGTCTGGGACGGGTCCCCTGGGTCAGTGATCTCGAAGGGGTCCTGAGCGTCGAAGACCCCCGTCACGTCTGTCCAGGTGTCGACCTCGGCCAGATCCACGGCCGGAGTGATGGCGGCGTGCTTCGTCACCTTGCCCGAGGAGTCGGTGGCGGTGCGGGTGAATTGCCACTGATACGTGTCTTCCACCGGCTTGATGGCCCACAGGGCCCACGACGACTGATCGCCGCTGCGCTGTCCAGCCACCTGCGCCTGGTACCCGACCGGTTTGGCCGCCAGTTTCTGCCCATCCAGCTTGACCCGCGCCGAGACGGTGAAGGAGCCCGACTCGTCCACCACCGGGCCTTGGACCGAGGCGTAACCAGAAGTGCCGTCCAGGGTCAGGGCATTGTCGTCGCCGTCGAGGACGGCGCCCGTCGCGGACAACCGCATCGCCGGATGCGGGTAGGGAGAGACTTCGGCGATAGTGGTGCCGCTGGCTGAGGTCGCATCCCACCGCGCCACCAGCTCGTTGGCCGGTTGACCGTCGTAATGAAGGCGCGCCTCATGGAGGATTTCATCCGCGGTTAGGGCCCGCCGCCACACGGCTGACTCGTCGATACGTCCACGGAAGAAGAATCCACCCTCACCGCGGATGACAGAACGCCCGAACTGCAGCCCACCGAGGGCGCTCCACGGTTTGTAGGTAGCGCCCTGAGCTGCTGCCACAGCGGCCGGCTTCACCGCAGCACCCTGGGGGCGTCCGTTGACATACAACTGCAGCGTGTCGTTGGCCGGATCGGTGTCCGCATGAGTGTCGAAGACTCCGGAGAGATGAGTCCAGACCCGGAGCGGCGGATTGATGGCGTCGGCGTTGAACGTAATGATCACCGGTGTCGCCGAGTCAGCGACCGTATGGCTGAACACCCAGCCCTTCGAGGCGGACGAGTAGTACAGGGCGAACGCCTGCGCCTGGGAACCCGGTGTCGTCATCACCATGCGGCTGGTCGACGCGTCGGTCAGGTAGGCCCAGGTGGAGAACGTCAGGGAGTCCGCGGTGTTGACGGCAGCCGTGCTGGTGGAGGCGTACGCCTGCTGATTGGCGGGGACGGCACTGTCCAGCCACAAGGACTGGTCGGCCTCACCGCGCCGGGCCATCGTCGACCAGCCCGCGCCCGCCGTAAGCAGGTTGGCGTCATGACGGGGACCTACGGTCGCGGTGTCCTTGGCCACCGTCACCCCGGAACCCGCTACACCGTCATCGAAGCGCCAGCGACCCACCTCGCCTTCTGGCAACGCGGTGCGCCGCGAAACGTCCTCGGCCGGCTCACCGGAAGCGGCAGCCCGCTCCGAAGCGCTTGACGCCGACGCCTCCGCGGCGGACGCCGGGGCGGCGGCCGGAAGAGCCACGACAGCACCGCCCACAAGCGACGAGACCACAGCAGTGGTCACCAACCGACGCCATCTGCGACGGCCTTGACCACGTCGGCCATACCCAGCCTCACCCATTTCCCCCACCCCAGCTTCACAGAAGACTCACGGACGCCAGGACCCTAGATGATCACCTATTCACTCCGTCAAGCGTGACCCACATCAGCTCGCGACCCGCAGCGCCCTCCTCGGGAACGCACTGTCACCACACGGAGATTGGAGACATCAACAAGGCGCAATTCGCCGGCATTCAAACCCCCGAGAACAAGAACAACTCATCGAGATCGGAAGAATCCGCAGGAAACGAGAGCCGGAGAATTCACAACGTCAAGAAAAGATAAAAACTGGATATGTGGTGGGTCGTCAGGCAGTAGTGGTGATGCCCAGGCCGTCGATGACCACCACGCCCGGCGGCGTGGCGAACGCCTTCCCCGGGACGATCAGCTTGCCTCGACGACGTCCACTGCCGATCAGGACCCACTCGGTATCCACCACCGCGGCGTCCACGAGGAGGGTCCAGGCGGTGGGGAGGCCGATCGGGGTGATGCCGCCGTATTCCATGCCCGTCTCGCCCGTCGCGGTGTCCATCGGGGCGAACGAGGCCTTGCGGGCGCCCAGTTGCTTGCGTACGACTCCGTTGACATCGACGCGCGTCCGGGACAGGACCAGACAGGCGGCGAGCGTGGACTCGCCGCCGCGCTTGCCCGCGACGACGACGCAGTTGGCCGACCGGTCGAGCAGATCGGCGCCGTGGTGCTCCACGAAGGCGGCGGTGTCCGCGATCTCCGGGTCGGTGTCCACGTAGAGCAGCTGGTCAGCTGGTACATCGCCCTGCCAGGCCCGTACGGCGGCGGCGACGGGCTCCGCGAGCAGGCCGAGGCAGTCGGGGGCAGGTCGGGCGTTGGTGAAGTCTCCGATGGGGGCGCGCATGGGCGTCAAGCTAACAGGCGGGCCGGCGCCGTTCAGCGCGCGGGCGGAATGGAGACCGCCATGGTCATCTCGACCGTCACCGCACCGTCGTTGCGGTAGGTGTGCGGCACGTTCGCCTCGAAGACCGCGGACGATCCCTCGGCGACCGGATGCGATACGCCGTCCACCACAAGGGTCAGTTCGCCCGCGGTGACATGCAGCAATTCCGTCGTGCCCTCCGGGTGCGGGTCGGAGTCACTGTGTTCGCCCGGCATCAGCTTCCAGGACCACAGTTCGAGCGGCCCCCGGGACTCCGTCCCGACCAGCAGCACGGTGGCGCTGCCCGCGTCGGTGGACCACATACGGACTGCCTGGTTGGCGGGTACGACCCTGACCTGCGGGCCCTGCTCGTAGTCGAGGAGCGTGGTGATGCTGATGCCGAGCGCGTCGGCGAGCTTCACCGTCGTGCCGACGCTGGGGTTGGTGCGGGCCTGCTCGATCTGGATGATCATGCCCCGGCTGACGCCCGACCGGGCCGCCAGCGCGTCGAGGGTGAAGGCTCTCTCGCCGCGCCACCGTTTGAGATTGCGGGCGAGTGACTGGGTCAGCTGATCGAGGTCCGACACATTCCGTCCAATATATTCAATGGAAGAGTGCAATGGACTGCACTACGGTGTGGTGCACCAACCGTTCACCACACTGTACTGGCGAGGTTCGCTTCATGACCGCACTGTTCGCGCTGGCCACGTGCCTGCTCTGGGGTCTGGCCGACTTCGGCGGTGGGCTGCTCGCCCGGCGCGTACCCGCCCTGACCGTGGTCGTGGTCTCGCAGTCCATAGCCGCCGTGGTCCTCGGTGCGATCGTCCTCGCGACGGGCGCCTGGACCGAGGCCGGGCCGCTGCTCTGGTACGCGGTCGCCGCCGGGGTCGTCGGCCCCGTCGCCATGCTCGCCTTCTACAAGGCCCTCGCGCTCGGCCCGATGGGCGTCGTGTCGCCGCTCGCCTCGGTCGGCGTGGTCGTACCCGTGGGCGTGGGGCTCGTCGCCGGCGAGCGGCCCGGCCTGCTCCAGGCGGCCGGGATCGGTGTGGCCGTCGTGGGCATCGTGCTGGCCGGCGGGCCCGAGCTGCGCGGAGCGGCGGTCCGGCGCCGGGCCGTCGCGCTGACGCTGGTCGCCGCGTTCGGCTTCGGCGCGGTGATGGCGCTGATCTCGGAGGCGTCGACAACGGTCACCGGCCTGTTCCTGGCGCTCTTCGTGCAGCGCGTCACCAACGTGGGCGTGGGCGGGGCCGCGCTGTACGTGTCGGTACGGCGGGGCGCCCCCGCCCTGCCCGAGGACGGCGGGAGCCGGGTGATCCGGACGGCCCTGCCCGCGCTGGCGTTCGTCGGCCTCGCGGACGTGGCCGCCAACGGGACGTACTCGGTCGCGGCGCAGAACGGTCCCGTGACCGTCGCGGCCGTCCTGGCCTCCCTGTATCCGGTGATCACCGCCCTGGCCGCGCGCGGTGTCCTGAAGGAGAGGCTGCGCGCGATCCAGGCGACGGGGGCCGGGCTCGCGCTCGTCGGCACCGTCCTGCTGGCGGCCGGCTGACCCGTCCGTACGACGCCCGCGTACAACGGGAGCGCGTCCGTCAGGACCGGTCAGGATCCAGCTCGGACAGCGCCAGCAGTTGCTCCGGAGTGACACCCTCCGGGATCGGCACAGGCGCGGGCGTACGCAAGGGCGGCTGCCAGCCCCGCTCCTCGTCCCAGCTCCGTACGACCCGCGCCGGCGCCCCCGCCACCACGCAGTGGTCGGGCACCTCACCCCGTACGACCGCTCCCGCCGCGACCACCACGTTGCGCCCCAGCCTGGCCCCCGGAAGAATCACCGCGCCGGTGCCCAGCCAGCAGCCCGGCCCCACCGAGACCGGTTCCGTGCGGGGCCACTGCTTGCCGACGGGCACCCGCGGATCGTCGTAACTGTGGTTGGTCGACGTGATGTAGACGTACGGGCCGCAGTAGGTGTCCGAGCCTATGGTCACCGCCGTGTCGGCGATGACATGGCTGCCACGGCCGAGGACGACACCGTCGCCGAACCGCAGGATCGGCTCCGCGCCCAGGTCGAGGCCGGGCATCATCCCCGCGGTCAGGGTGACGTGTTCACCTATGACGCAGTGGTCGCCCAGCTCGATCCACGCCTCACCGAAGACGGTGCCCTGCGGGAAGGCGAGCCGGGTCCCGGTACCGATCCGGCGGAAGCGCAGCCTGCCCGGATGCTCCGCGCTGACCGCGCCCGCCTCCTGGACCCACCGCCAGCCGCGCTGGACCGCGCGCGAGACAAGCCGACGGCGCCAGGCGCTCAGCGAGGAGAACGGGTTTCGGCTCTTGGACACCCGCCCACGGTATCGGCGGGGTGGGGGCGGGTCGGCGCCCCCCCGCTGTGACGTTCACCCCACGGCTCCGCTGCCCCTCCCCGCGCGTTCCCCCCGAGCGCCCCCTCGCGCGCATATCACCACGACTCGGCTTCCACCAGGGCGAGTTCGCGGAGTATTCCCTCTATTGGTGTTCGCCGCCCGGGGGTGGTCCTTCCACCGTGTACAACAAGTGTGAACGCCACGCATAGCCCGGAAAATCACTGTTACAGTCATCACCGTTCCAGTCCGTGACTGGCGCCTCCCACCATGGCCGACGTGCGCCGATCGGCTGGTCTGTTCCCCCTCCCGCACTCGAATACCGAGGGAACCGCGGAATGTCAGTGCCCGTCACACCGAGCCCCCATCGCATAGCCGAAACGCGCCGCCTGTCGCTCGCCGGGCCGCCCGCCCTGCTGCTCCTGGCCGCAGTGGCGGCCGGAGGCGCCGCCGCGACCGCCCCGGCAGGCGCACGCGGTTGGGCGGTGACGACGCTCGTCGTCGCCTGGGTGGTCCTCGCCTCCGTCGTCGTCGGCGCCGTGCTGACGCTGCGCCGACACCGCCGCGGATCGGCGAAGGCCGGCGCCGAGATCCAGGCGCTCCACGCACAACTGGCGAGGAACAGCGCCGAGTCGGCCCATCTGGTGAACGTCACACTCCCCACCGTGGTCAAACGGCTCCACGAGGGGGCGAGCGCCGAGGAGACGCTCGCCGCCGTTCCTCCGCCGTCCGACCCTCAACTCCAGCGATTCCTGCGGGCATTCGCCGACGAGGTGGCGCTCGGCGAGCACCGCGCCGCCGCCGCGATCGCCGACCACGAGACGGCGGTGACCGAGCTCGGCCTGATCGCCGACGATCTGGACCTCCTGTCGACGGTGACGTTGCCCACCGCGCTCGGCGGCCTGCGCCAGGGCCGGGGCGCCGACGCCGTACTGGCCGATCTGAAGCGGCCGTCCGATCCCCGGCTCCGGGTCCTGACCGACACGGTCGTACGGGACTTCGCCATCAGCGAGCGGCGCGGCTCGGCCGCCCAGGCGGCCAGCGCCAAGGCCCTGAGCCGGGTGCAGGCCAAGGCCGTAAGCATGCTCGCCGACCTGCGCGAGATGCAGGAACGTCACGGCGAGGAGGTCTTCGGTGATCTCCTGAAGCTCGATCACAACACCTCGCAGCTCGGCCTGATGACCGACCGGCTCGCGCTGCTGATGGGCGGCCGGGCGAGCCGCGCCTGGAACAAGCCGATCGGCATGGAGAGCATCCTGCGCGGCGCCGTCGGCCGGATCGCGGCGTATCAGCGCGTACGGCTCCACTGTTCGAGCACCGCGGCCGTCGCCGGATTCGCCGCCGAGGGCGTGATGCATCTGCTGGCCGAACTGATGGACAACGCCGCGAACTTCTCCCCGCCGATCGACGAGGTCCATGTCTACGTCGAGGAGCGCTCCGCGGGCATCGTGGTGACCATCGAGGACAGCGGCCTGAAGATGGCCGACGCCGCGATGCGGCGCGCCGAGGAGTCGGTGTCGGGACGCGCCAACGACCTCGCGTCCCTCCAGGGCACCCGCCTGGGCCTGGCCGTCGTGGGACGACTCGCGGCCAAGTACCACCTGAGCGTCAACTTCCGCCCCTCCTCACGTGGCGGCACCGGCGTCGTCGTGCTCTTCCCGCCGCAGATCCTCGCCCAGCGGCCGAGCGCCGCGTCCGACCCGCGGGGCCGGCACGCCGCGCCCGTCCCGGCGGTCACGGTCACCGAGCCGACCGTCACACCCCCGTCGGTGCCGCTGCCCACGGTGCTGCCGTCGCCCACCCCGCCGCCCGGCGGCCCCAGGGTGGCGACGCCGGGCGGACTGCCCGTACGGCCCCCCGGACGCACCATGGCGGCGGCCGACCGCGACAGGACATCCACGGGCGACACCGGACGTCCTCGGAAGGGCGCGGCGCCCGGGGCCACGCCGCCCGGCCGCGACGCCGGATCACAGTTCGGCGCCTTCCACCGCTCCCAGCTTCCTGTGAACGACGCCTCCGAGGAGCCTGAGCCGAAGGCCGGCGACACCTCCTGACGGTGCTTTTCGTCCCGTACGGCGCCGGAGGTACGGGAACAGCCGGCGCCCACCCCTGTCAGCGAACGTGAACGACGTGAGATTGGAGGCACGGGCCGGTGATCCGCCCCCCGGCGGATCCCGCCCCACGCAACCCATGCCAACGACCGACAACAGCCTGACCTGGCTCCTGGAGAACCTGCTGGAGCGCACTCCGGGCACCCGGCACGCATTGGTGCTCTCCCGCGACGGGCTCAAGCTCTGCTGGAGCCGCCACCTCACGCTCGACCAGGCCGACCAGCTCGCGGCGATCTGCTCCGGCATCCAGGCGCTCGCACAGGGCGCCTCTGTCGAGTTCGGCAACGGCGCCGGCGGCGTACGCCACTCGATGACAGAGTTCCACGGCGGTCTGCTCTTCATCGTGTCGGCCGGCGACGGCGCGCATCTCGCCGTCGTCGCCGAGGACGGCGCGGACCCGGGCGGGGTGGGCCACCAGATGACGGAGCTGGTCGACCAGATCGGCGAGCATCTGAGGGCCGAACCCCGGAGCCCGGTGTCCCCCGAGGCCGCCCCGTCATGACCCGCAAGCCCGTCGACACCGGGGATCCCGACCGGCTGTACACGGTCACCGGTGGCCGCAGCCGTGCCGATCACGACGCGTTCGACCTGGTCACACTGATCGTCAGCGAGTGTGCGCCGACCCAGGGAACGCAGTCGGAGCACCGGGCGATTCTCGAACTGTGCCAGCACCCGACGGCGGTCGTGGAGATCTCGGCCGAGCTGAGACTGCCGGTGACCGTCGTACGGATCCTGCTCGGCGACCTCCAGGCGACGGGCCGGATCACCGCCCGCCATCCGCGCGCGGCGCGGTCCGCCTCCGCCCTTCCCGACCCGGCCCTTCTGAAGGAGGTGCTCCATGGACTCCGTAACCTCTGAGCTGCCCGCCCGAACCCCGCTGTCCGACGCCGCCGAGACCGGACTGAAGATCGTGATCGTGGGTGGTTTCGGGGTCGGCAAGACGACCCTCGTCCGGTCGGTGAGTGAGATCCGTCCGCTCAACACCGAGGAGCTGATGACACAGGCCGGCATCGGTGTCGACGAGACCGACGGACTCACCACGAAGACCACGACGACGGTCGCCTTCGATTTCGGCCGGATCAGCCTCAGCGACCAGATGGTGCTCTATCTGTTCGGCGCACCCGGCCAGGAGCGGTTCTGGTTCCTGTGGGACCGGCTCTTCTCGGGCACCCTGGGCGCGGTCGTCCTGGTCGACACCCGGCGGATGAGCGACTCCTGGTACGCGATCGACCGGCTGGAGCATCACAAGACGCCGTTCGTGGTCGCGGTCAACCGTTTCGACAACGACGTCTCCGCGTTCTCGCTGGACGAGATCCGGCAGGCGCTGTCGTTGCCCGAGCACGTCCCGCTGATCGACTGCGACGCGCGGGTCCGCTCGTCCGGCAAGAACGTCCTGATCGCCCTCGTCGACCACCTCTACGAGCTGGCGATGGAACGGGAGTTGACGCCATGACCGATCCACATACCCTCGATACCGAGGCCCTTGACGTACCGGGCGCGCCCCCGCAGGCACAGCCGCCGCCCGGCTGCCCCGCCGCACATCCCGATTCGGTGCCGCTGAGCGGTCTCGAATACCAGCAGACTCCGTCGCAGCTGTACCGCAGCCTGCGCCGTGATCACGGCCCGGTCGCCCCCGTCCTGCTGGACGGTGGCGTCCCGGCGTGGCTGGTCCTCGGCTACTCCGAGGTCAGCTATGTCACCAGCCATGACGAACTGTTCGCCAGAGACTCGCGCCGCTGGAACCAGTGGGCGGCGATCCCCGCCGACTGGCCTCTGCTGCCGTTCGTCGGCTACCAGCCGTCCGTGCTGTTCACCGAGGGCACCGAGCACCAGCGGCGGGCCGGCGTCATCACCGAGGCCCTCGAAGCGGTCGACCAGTTCGAACTCGCTCACGACTGCCGGCAGATCGCCGAGCAGTTGATCGACGCGTTCGCGGGCACCGGGAACGCCGAACTGATGGCCGCCTACGCCCACGCGCTCCCGATGCGGGCGGCCGTCCAGATGTGCGGCATGCCCGCGGGCAGCGCCGACACCGAGGAGCTCGTACGCGATCTTCGTGTGTCGCTGGACGCGTCGGAGGGCGACGACCCGGTCTCGGCGTACGTACGGGTACAGGAACGGATCCAGCGGTTGGTGCGGGACAAGCGGGACCGGCCGGGCTCCGACGTCACCTCACGGATGCTGGGGCATCCTGCGGGTCTGACGGACGAGGAGATCGTGCAGGATCTGATCTCCGTGATCGCGGCGGCGCAGCAGCCGACGGCCAACTGGATCTGCAACACGCTGCGTCTGCTGCTGACCGACGACCGGTTCGCGCTCAACGTGTCGGGCGGGCGGCTGAGTGTCGGGCAGGCACTCAACGAGGTGCTGTGGCTGGACACTCCGACTCAGAATTTCATCGGCCGGTGGGCGGTCCGCGACACGCAGTTGGGCGGCCGGCACATCAGGGCCGGCGACTGTCTGGTCCTGGGGCTCGCGGCGGCCAACACCGATCCGCAGATCTGGCCGGAGGGTCATATCGGCGCCGAGAACTCGGCGCATCTGTCCTTCGGCAACGGCGAGCACCGGTGTCCGTATCCGGCGCCTCTGCTGGCCGACGTCATCGCCCGTACAGCGGTCGAGACGCTGCTGGAGCGGCTGCCGGATGTCGTACTGGCGGTGGAGCCGGGCGAGTTGAGGTGGCGTCCGTCGATCTGGATGCGCGGTCTGACGGCGCTGCCGGTGGAGTTCACGCCGGTCGCGCGGTGAGCGTCGGCGCCGGTCCCGTTCGCCGGACGGGCGCCGCTGGGCTCTTCCGGCGAACGCGCGGTGAGGTCAGCTCTCGGCAGGGGTGAACTCCACCGGCAGTGACCTCGGGCCCCGTGTGAACACCCCCTGCTCCACGGGGTCGAACCCCTCCGCCAGCCGCAATCCGGGCATGGCGTCGAGCAGTTGCCCCACTCCTGCCCGTACCTCGGCCTTGGCCAGCAGCGCGCCGACGCAGAAGTGCCGCCCGAGCGCGAACGCCAAGTGGTCGGCGGCGGCCGAGAACGCGGTCGTCGTGGTCAGGTCGTCCCGGAAGATGTTGAAGGTGTCCGGCTCGGTGTAGCGGTCACCGTCCCTGTTGGCGGCGCCTATGAGGCAGGTGACAGTGGCGCCGGCGGGTATGGTGCCGCCGCTGAGCGTGACCTCCTCGGCGGTCTGCCGCATGATCATTTGCACCGGCGGTGTATACCGCAGAGTCTCGGCGAACGCCCGGTCTATCAGGCTCCGGTCCTCCTGTACGGCGGCGAGCTGTTCCGGGTGAGCGAGTAGATTCGCGAAGATCGAGGCGATGGCCTTGTCGGTGGTCTCGCCGCCCGCCGCGAGCAGCAGGCTGCAGAACGCCTTGATGTCCTCGTCGCTCATCCGCACTCCGTCGACCTCGGCGGCGCACAGCGTGGACAGCAGGTCGTCGCCCAGCTTCTCCCTGCGGGCCTGGATGATCGGGATCATGTACTCGGCGAACTCGATCCGGGTCCGTTCACCCGCGGCGGCCACCTCGGGATCGCCGGCGAGATTGCCGAGGAAGGCGATGACGGTGGTGTACCAACCGTGGAACCGCGCGTGGTCGGCCTGGTCGAGCCCCAGCATCTCGGCGATGACATTGACGGGGAAGCGGGTGGCGAAGGCGTCCACCAGGTCGACGCTTCCGGTGTGCCGGAAGGTGTCGATGAGCCGGCGGGCGTTGTTCTCGATGACCGGCAGGAACTTCTCCTCCAGGTCGCTGCCCCGGAAGGCGGGGGCGACGAGGGCGCGGCGTACGGCGTGCTCGCGGCCGCTCAGCTGGAGGATCGTCTTCCCGTGCACGGGCTCGATCTGCCAGTGGTAGTTCTCGGTGGTGAACGCCGACGCCTTGTCCTTGAAGGCCCGTTCCACGTCCTCGTACCGCGATATGAGGTAGCTGTTGGTGGCCTCGTGCCAGATCAGCGGCGCGCTCTCGCGCATCTGGCGGTAGGCGGGGTACGGATCCTCCGCGAACTCCGCCGATAGAATGTCGGGGACCTGCTGTGCGGTGGGCATGGAGCTCCCTCGGTCAAAACGACGGCAACATTCAACTTGCACCAGGTTATTGATCGCCTGTCGGTTCGGACAAGGCACGTCCTGGCCGAAGGCGGAGGAGACGGCATGACGGAGCGGCCACTGATCGCGGGTGTGGGCGGCACGGAGCCCGAGATCGATCCGACGGCGTTCGTGGCGCCGACGGCCGTGGTGCTGGGCGAGGTCACCATGGCGCCCGGTTCGAGCGTCTGGTACCACACGGTGCTGCGGGCCGACGGAGGCCCGATCGTCATCGGGGCCGACACCAACATCCAGGACAACTGCACGGTGCATGTCGACATCGGCTCCCCCGTCACACTCGGCGCGCGTGTCTCGGTGGGTCACAACGCGGTCCTGCACGGCTGCACCGTGGAGGACGACGTACTGGTCGGCATGGGCGCGGCCGTGCTCAACGGGGCGTACATCGGGGCCGGTTCACTGGTCGCGGCCCAGGCGCTCGTCCCGAAGGGCATGCGCGTACCGCCGGGTTCGCTGGTGGCCGGGGTGCCCGCGAAGGTGAAGCGGGAGCTGACCGACGAGGAACGCGAGGGCATCAAGCTCAACGCGGCGGTCTATCTGGACCTGGCCGAGCGCCATCGGGCGGCGCACGAGGGCTGACCGCCCGGCCGTCGGCCGTCGGTCGGCGGTGGCCGTCAGTCGGTCGGCGGCCGTCAGTCGGTGGCGGGTACGGGCTCCGGGTCGAGCGTGCCCGGCGCGTCCTTGGCCGAGGGCTGCGCGGCGGCCTGCGCCGAGGCCTTCTTGGCCCGGTTCTTGATGACGAGCATCGAGGTGATGCCGATGAGTACGGCGAGTACGAGGCCCAGCCAGGAGAAGCGCTTCAGCCACGCCTCGGCGACGACACCCACCGAGTAGATGACGGCGGTCGTGCCACCGGCCCAGAGGATCCCGCCCAGGACGTTGGCGATGAGGAACTTCCAGTACGGCATGCGCAGCACACCCGCGAGCGGCCCTGCGAAGATCCGCAGCAGTGCGACGAAGCGGCCGAAGAAGACGGCCCACATGCCCCACTTCTGGAACGACCGCTCGGCCAGGGCGATCTGCGGCTCGCCGAAGTGGCTCGGGAACTTCCTCCCCAGCCACGCGAGCAGGGGACGGCCGCCCCTGCGGCCGATGGCGTAGCCGATCGAGTCACCGATGATCGCGCCGGCGGTCGCGCACGCGCCGAGGATGTACGGGTTGATGTCACCGTGCTGCGAGGCCAGCAGCGCCGAGCTGACGAGGACGATCTCGCCCGGCAGCGGGATGCCGAGGCTTTCGAGCCCGATCACGACGCCGACCAGGATGTAGACGCTGATCGCGGGTACGGTCTCCAGCCACTCCTGGACGTGCAAGACCGGTTCCTTCCGTGTCGGATGTGCCGCTGCGGGATGAGCGCGGGCGGAATGTGCCGCTGCCCGGCGAGCGCCTGGAAGG
>NZ_JBHXRX010000055.1:0-56722 GCF_042714995.1 Streptomyces sp. NPDC058665 | reverse complement strand
TGGCACGCCCACGCGCCGCACCGGCGGACGACGGTCCGTCGGTTCCGTCGGTTCCGTCGGTTCCGTCGGTTCCGTCGGCAGGACTTACAGCGCGACTCCCAGCAGCGCGTCCACCGTGCGGGACACCACTCCCGGCGCCCCTTCGTCCGTGCCGCCCGTGGACTCCTGGAGCGCGGCCCAGCGGTCGACCGCGGCCAGTGCCTTCGGGGCGTCCAGATCGTCCGACAGGGCCTCTCGGACCTCTTCCACCAGTGCCTGCGCGTCGGGGCCGTCCGGCCGGGACACGGCCGCACGCCAGCGCGCCAGCCGCGCCACGGCCGTTTCGAGTACCTGGTCCGTCCACTCCCAGTCGGAGCGGTAGTGGTGCGCGAGCAGGGCGAGCCTGATCGCGGCCGGGTCCACGCCCGCGTGGCGCAGGGTGGAGACGAAGACCAGATTGCCCTTGGACTTGGACATCTTCTCGCCGTCGAGCGCGACCATCCCGGCGTGCACGTACGTCTTGGCGAACGGGTACTCGCCGGTCAGGGCGTGTGCGTGCGAGGCGCCCATCTCGTGGTGCGGGAAGGCCAGATCGCTGCCGCCGCCCTGGACGTCGAAGCCCATGCCGAGATGGTCGAGGGCGATGGCCACGCACTCGATGTGCCAGCCCGGCCTGCCCCTGCCGAGGCTGCCGCCGTCCCAGCTCGGCTCGCCCTCGCGGGCGGCCATCCAGAGGATCGGGTCGAGCGGGTTCTTCTTGCCTGGGCGCTCCGGGTCGCCGCCGCGCTCGGCGGAGAGCAGCCGCATCGCGTCGGCGTCGAGACCGGAGACCTCGCCGAAGTGCGGGTCGGCCTCGACGGAGAAGTAGACGTCGCCCTCCAGCACGTACGCGGCGCCGCTCTCGCACAGCCGCTCCACCAGCGGCACGATGCCCGGTATCGCCTCCACCGCGCCGATGTAGTGCCGCGGCGGCAGCATCCGCAGCGCCGTCATGTCCTCACGGAAGAGGGCGGTCTCGCGCTCCGCGAGCCCGGTCCAGTCCTCGCCGTCGCGCGTCGCGCGTTCGAGGAGCGGGTCGTCGATGTCGGTGACGTTCTGGACATACTGGATCTGCCGCTTGGTGTCGAGCCAGACGCGCTGCACGAGGTCGAACGCGTTGTAGGTCGCCGCGTGCCCGATGTGCGTCGCGTCGTACGGCGTGATGCCGCAGACGTAGATACGGGCGACGGGTCCGGGGGCGACGGTGACGGGGCCACCGGTCGCTGTGTCGTGAATCCGGAGGTCGCGGCCCTTGCCGGGCAGGGCGGGGACGTCGGAAGCGGGCCAGGCATGCATGTCATGAGCGTAACCGGACGTTGCTTCCGGATACGAACCGGACCACCGCTGTTGACCGATTCGGCGCCCTTGCGTGATCGGCCGGTTGATGCATGGCCGCGCCGCCTGATCCAGGCGGCGCGCCCGTGGGTCAGACCGGCGGCCAGGGGATCGCGGGCCACTGGCCGGACGGCTTCGGATGGCGTCCCGTACGGCGCAGCTCCTGGACCCGGGACCGTACGGCCTCGGTCTCGGCCGGTGTGATGAGTTCGGCCAACCGGGTGGTGAGCGGGGTGCCTTCGACGAGTTCACCGGCCAGCCGGTCCAGGACGGCCACGGCATCGGCGGGCAGCGGCTCCCCCGCCCAGCCCCACAGCAGCGTGCGCAGCTTGTCGTCCACGTTGAAGGTCACGCCGTGGTCGATCGCGTACAGCCGGCCCCCGGCCTCCGGCAGCAGATGGCCGCCCTTGCGGTCGCCGTTGTTGATGACGGCGTCGAGGACTGCCAGCCGCCGCAGCCGCGGGTCGTCGGCGTGCACCAGCAGCGCGGTGCGATCCTCGCCGACCTCGGCGAAGCCGATCGCCTTCCAGCCCTCCGCCGGCTCCTCCTCCTCGACCAGGGCGAGGAGTTGGGGCGCCGAGTCGCTCTCGTCGGCCTCGATCCAGAGCTGGCACATGCCCTCGCCGTACGGACCGTCACGCAGCACGGTGGGCGGCACCAGACCCCAGCCGGTCGCCTCGGAGATCTCGTACGCGGCCACCTCACGCCGGGCAAGCGTGCCGTCGGGGAAATCCCAGAGCGGCTGCTCCCCGGCGACGGGCTTGTAGACGCAGGAGGCCTCCTCGCCCTCGTACGAGACGGAGCAGTACAGCACCGCGTTGGAGGCCGCACGGATCCGGCCCCGTACGGTCAGTTCGCCCTTGGTGATCAGATCCACCGCCGTCGCGCTCATGCGTCCCGGCGGTATCCGTTCTGGCGCGGGCATACGTGTCCCTCCGGGTCGAGCGGCAGACTGCACAGCGGGCACGGCGGCCGGCCTGCGTTGACCACGTCCAGGGCACGTTTGGCGAAGGCCCTCGCCTGGGCGCCGGAGAGCCGGACGCGGAGCATCGGCGGACCGTTCTCCTCGTCCTGGAGCAGCCGTTCCTCGGCGTCGGCGAGGTCTTCGTCGGTGTCCGCGTCGAGTTCGACGAGGGCCTGGGCCTCGACGATCATGCGCTGTTCGTCGCCGTCCCAGGCCAGCGCCATGGTGCCGACCCGGAACTCCTCCTCGACGGGCGCGTCGAGCGGTGCGGCGTCGGCGACGTCCGTGGGGGCCACGGCGGGCACCGGAGCGTTGCCGCCGGTACGGCGCACGACCTCGTCGAGCAGCTCATCTATGCGCTCGGCGAGTGCGGCGACCTGGGTCTTCTCCAGGGCCACGCTGGTGACGCGGCCCGAGGCGGATGCCTGGAGGAAGAACGTACGGCGGCCAGGCAGCCCGACCGTACCGGCCACGAAGCGGTCCGGCGGGTCGTAGAGGAACACCTGACGGGACACGTCCTGTCTCCCTTGGGAATTGACGGAATGGGGCGGGCCGGGGGCTCCCGGAGAGCGATCCTCCAGGATGGCGCGGACGGCCCGTCCACCCTACTGCGCGCGGCGATCACGCGGCGCCGGTGCCGCCGCCCACGACGGCTTCACCGCCGCTGTCCTTCTTTCCCTCCGCGCCGTTCTCACGCGGTGTCAGGGAACCGAGGTCGCCGGTCTCGCCCAGTCGCAGCAGGAAGGGGCGCAGCCGGGTGTACCGGATGGCGGTGACCGAGCACGGGTCGGCGTGGATCCGCTGGAAGAGGTCGAGATGCATGCCGAGCGCGTCGGCGACCAGGGACTTGATGATGTCCCCGTGCGAGCACATCAGGAAGACGGCGCCTTCGCCGTGCTCGGCCTCGACGCGGGCGTTCCAGTCCCGTACGGCCTCGACGGCGCGTGCCTGCATGGCGCGCATCGACTCACCGCCGGGGAAGGCGGCGGACGACGGGTGCTGCTGGACGACCGCCATCAGGGGGTCGTCACTCAGCTCGGCGAGCTTGCGCCCGGACCAGTCGCCGTAGTCGCACTCGCTGATCCGCTCCTCCTGGTGCGTCTCGATGCCGGGGCGGGCGTCGATGAGCGGCTGGATCGTCTCCAGACAGCGCTGGAGGGGGCTGCTGACGACGGTGGCGAGCGGCAGGTCGGCGAGGCGTCCCGGGAGGGCGGCGGCCTGCGCCAGGCCCTGCTCGTCGAGCGCGACGCCGGGCGTCCGGCCGGCGAGGACGCCCGAGGTGTTGGCGGTGGAGCGTCCGTGCCGTACGAGGATCAGGGTGGCCATGGCGGCCAGCCTAAACGGTGCGCGGAAAGGCGGGCCGGCCACCTGGACGACGGGGCTCGGAGCGGACGGCGGGCCGGTCCTGGAGTCCGGCGCTGGTGCGGCAGACGTGCGTCGAACCCCTTCGGCCGGGAATATGGACGGGGTGATCGTCGACCGTGCCATCTACCGCGACGGGCGCCGCACCGACGGGCCCGCCGATCTGTCCGACGCCCTGGCCGAGGCGCGCGCCGAGGGGGACGCCTTCCTCTGGGTCGGTCTCTACGAGCCGACGGAGCAGGAGTTCGACCTCGTCAGCAGTGAGTTCAACATGCATCCGCTGGCCGTCGAGGACGCGCTCAAGGCACACCAGCGGCCCAAGCTGGAGATCTACGACGACTCGCTGTTCATGGTCCTCAAGCCGGTGGTGTACGACTCCGAGCACGACACCGTCTCCAGCGGCGAGTTGATGGTCTTCGTCGGCGACTCGTTCGTGGTGACGGTCCGGCACGGCGAGGGCGCGCCGCTGCACGCCGTACGCATGCGTCTGGAGTCGGAGCCCAAGGTGCTCAAGCACGGTCCGACGGCGGTTCTCTACGCGGTGAGTGACGCGGTGGTCGACCACTACGTCGATGTCGGCTCGGAGCTCCAGGTCGACCTGGAGGAGCTGGAGGCGCAGGTCTTCTCGCCGAACGAGGACGGTTCGGGCAGGAGCCGGAGGACGGGCGGCCAGCCGACGGCGGAGCGGATCTACACCTTCAAACGGCAGGTGCTCGAGTTCCGCAGGGCGGCCGGACCGCTGGCCGAGCCCATCTCGCGCCTCACGCGCGCCGGGGTGCCGTTCGTCAGGGAGAAGTCGCATCCCTTCTTCCGGGACGTGGACGACCATCTGACGCGCGTCAACGAGCAGGTGGACGGGCTCGACCGGCTGGTCTCCGACATCCTGTACGCCCATCTCGCGCAGATGGGCGTACGGCAGAACGACGACATGCGCAAGATCTCCGCCTGGGCGGCGATGGCGGCGGTGCCGACCCTGCTCGCGGGGATCTGGGGCATGAACTTCCAGCACATGCCCGAGCTGAGCCAGGTGTGGGGTTATCCGGCCGCGCTGTCCGTGATGGTCGGCGCGGTGACCTTCCTGCACCGGCTCTTCAAGCGCAACGGCTGGCTCTGACCCGGCGCCCGCGCGCCGTACGGCTCAGAAGGCGGGCGCGGTCGCCGGGCCGCCCAGCGCGTCGCGGCGCTCCGGCATGCTGAGGCTGACCATCCGCCGCCAGCGGCCCGCCCGTTCGACCCCGTACATGGCGTGGATGCCCGCGGCCAGCAGCGCCGCCTTGGGGCGGGGCCAGCGCAGGATGCGGCCCATGTGCGCCATCACGGCGATGCTCACGTCGCGGTAGATCTGGATCTCGGCGTGCGCGCTCTCCTGGAGCACCCGCTGGATGGTGCGGCCGTGGCCCTGGCGCGCGAGGCGCAGCAACTCCTCGTGGCAGTACGCCAGATGGTTGTCCTCGTCGGCGCTGATCATCTGGACGGCCTTGCCGACGACGGGGTGGTCCGCGAAGTGCTTGCGCAGCAACTCCATCTGGTCCGAGGCGCGTTGCTCGGTCACCCGGCTGTGCGAGAGATAGACGACGATGTCGTCCTCCGTCAGCGGGTCGTTCCGGCGCAGCTTGTCGTGCGGGAGGCCGATACCGCGCCGTTCGAGCAGCAGCGTGTAGTCGGTGGCGGGCGGGACGTCGACGGGCTCCAGACCGCGCTTCTTCAGCATGGCCTGGAAGATCCGCCCGTGTTTGTCCTCGTCGGCGCCGTGCCGCGTGATCTTGGGTGCGAGGTCCCGCATTCCTTCGGGTACCAAGGCGGCGATACGGCCGTTCTCCCAGCCGCCCTGGGCCTCGCCGCTGGCCGCGATGGAGCAGAAGAGCTGAAAGGACTCGTCGTTGTCGAGGATTTCCTCGAACAGGCCTCGGGCCGAGAGCATTGGATGCCACCTCCATACCGATGTCCGCACAGACATCGCACAAGGATTCAAATCCGACACCGTGGTGCGGGCAACAGCTCAGGTACCGGAATCGGCCGTTGGAGGGAGAGGCGGGCGCACGTCCGTACGTATACGGGCTTGCGTAACCCGGTGGGGGCCGGGGCGTTGTCCTCTGTGACGGCCGTGGCGGGGAAGACCCCCCGAGCCCCCACCACGGCCGCAGACTTCTCCGCCCTCCAGAGCCTCTCAGGCTCTCGGCGCCTCAGCGCCTCAGGTGACGAGACCGGCCAGTTCCAGGGCCTCGGTGCCGGCGCGCAGGGCCGTGAGGCGTTCGTCGAGGGTGAAGCCCGCGGGGGCCAGGGTCAGCGTCGTGACTCCGGCCGCGTCGTACGCCTTCATTCGGTCGGCGATCCGCTCCACCGAGCCGAGCAGCGTGGTCGAGTCGATGAGCTGGTGCGGGACGGCCGCGCCGGCGCCATCCTTGTCGCCCGTCAGGTACCTGTCCTGGATCTCCACCGCCTCGCGCTCGTAACCCATGCGCCGCGCGAGCTGGTTGTAGAAGTTCTGCTTGCGGCTGCCCATACCGCCCACGTACAGCGCGGTGTACGGGCGGAACATGTCCGCCAGGGCCTCGATGTCGTCGCCCAGCGCGATCGGCAGGGTCGGGCAGACGTCGAAGCCGTCCATCGTCAGACCGGCCTTCTCGCGGCCCGCGCGCAGATGGCTGAGCGCGGTCTCCTCAAGATGCTCGGCCGAGGGGAAGATCAGCAGTGCGCCGTCGGCGATCTCACCCGTCTGCTCCAGGTTCTTGGGGCCGATCGCGGCGATGTAGAGCGGGATGTGCTCACGCTCGGGGTGGACGGTCAGCTTGAGCGGCTTCCCGGGGCCGCCCGGCAGCGGCAGGGTCCAGTGCTCGCCTTCGTAGGAGAGCCGCTCGCGGGACATCGCGCGGCGGACGATCTCGACGTACTCACGGGTGCGGGCCAGCGGCTTGTCGAACTTGACGCCGTACCAGCCCTCGGAGACCTGCGGTCCCGAGACCCCGAGGCCGAGACGGAACCGGCCGCCGGAGAGCGAGTCCAGCGTGGCGGCCGTCATCGCCGTCATCGCGGGCTGGCGGGCCGGGATCTGGAGGATCGCCGAACCGATGTCGATGTTCTCCGTCTGGGCGGCGACCCAGCTCAGCACCGTGGGGACGTCGGAGCCGTACGCCTCGGCGGCCCAGCAGACGTCGTAGCCGAGCCGGTCGGCCTCCTGGGCGACGGCGAGGTTGTCGCTGTCCATGCCGGCGCCCCAGTAGCCGAGATTGATGCCGAGCCGCATAACCACTCCCTTACCGATCAGTAACGTCTCTGTGCCGGGACTCTAGCGCGTGGCGCGGGCATTCGTCAGGGCCGCCATCGGGCCTCCGCTGGGGGCGGGTTGTCCACAGGCTGACTGCGAGTGGGGCCCCGGCCAGTAATCTCAGCGGTCATGGAGCAGAGGCATCTCGGCCGTACCGGCCTGCGAGTGTCCCGGATCGGGCTCGGCACGCTGACCTGGGGGCGGGACACCGACGAGCACGACGCCGCCGACCAGTTGAAGGCTTTCTGGGAGGCGGGCGGCACTCTCGTCGACACCGCCGACGTGTACGGGGGCGGGGAGGCGGAGTATCTGCTCGGGCAGCTCGTGGAGAGACTTGTGCCGCGCCGGGATCTGGTGATCGCCACCAAGGCGGGCAGTGTGCCGGATCCGTACCGGCGCTTCAACGGCTCACGCGGGCATCTGCTCGCCGCCCTGGACGCCTCGCTGGAGCGGCTGGGCACGGACCATGTCGATCTCTGGCAGATCCACGCCTTCGACACCGGGACACCGCTGGAGGAGACGCTTCAGGCGCTCGACATAGCCGTGAGCAGCGGCCGGGCCAGATACGCGGGGGTGTCCAACTTCTCGGGCTGGCAGCTCGCCAAGGCGGCGACCTGGCAGCTGGCCTCCCCCGGCGTACGGACCCGGCTGGCCAGCACGCAGATGGAGTACTCCCTGCTCCAACGGGGCGTGGAGCGCGAGGTGTTGCCGGCCGCCGTCGATCTGGGGGTCGGGCTGCTGCCCTCGTCGCCGCTCGGCCGGGGTGTGCTGACGGGCAAGTACCGGTACTCCACGCCGGCCGACTCCCGTGGCGCCTCCGAGCAGTTGGCGCCGTTCGTCGAGCCGTATCTCGACGAGCCCGCGAGCCGCATCGTCGACGCGGTGCTGACCGCGGCCGAAGGACTGGCGACGACGGCGCTGGAGGTGGCGCTCGCGTGGGTCAGGGACCGGCCCGGCGTGGTCGCCCCGATCATCGGGGCGCGCAACGCGCACCAGCTCACGGCCGCGTTGTCAGTGGAGAGCCTTAGGCTTCCCGACGAGATCTGCCGGGCGCTCGACGATGTGTCGGCGCCCGTGCACCGCTATCCCGATCAGGACTGGAGCACCCTGTGACTGTGCCTTCCCCGGGGGCGACCCCCGGATCCCCTGCCGAGGACAGCGACACCGCGGTCGCGGAGGTGGCCACGTCCGAGGCGGTCGGCGGGGCGGACGGCGACGGGGCCGAGGGTACGGGCGGGGACGAGGCGAAGTCCGCCGAGGACGCGCCCGCGCAGCTGTCCGAGGCGGAGGCCGAGATCGCCGCGCAGCGTGAGCTGCGCGCCCGGATCGCACAGCGGAAGGCCGAGAAGGAGGGCCCCATCCCGGCGGGCGCCAAGCTGAGCGGGCAGGCGGCGGATCTGCTCGCCGCCGTACGGGCCATGGAGAGCGGTCAGGCGGCGCCGGCCCGTCCGGTGGCGCCCGCTGCCCCCGCGCCCTCCGTGTCTGCCGCCGGGGCCCCCGTACCGGCTCAGAACGGGCCACGGGCTCCCGAGCCCGCGCGGGCCGCCCCGGTGGCCCCCGTGAGCGCTCCGGAGGCCGTGGCGGCCGTCGAGGCCGTGCTCGCCGACGGCGGTGCGCCGGCGGCGCTGGCCCCGCAGGCCACGGCGGTGCTCGGGGAGCGGGCCGGTGACGCGCTGCGCGCCGATCCGTGGCTGCTGCTGTCCGTCCCCGGGGTCCGGCCCGAACAGGCCGACGGTTTCGCCCGCGCGCTGCTCGGCGACGGCTGCGGTCCCGGGGACGAGCGGCGGTCCGCCGCCCTCGTCGGCTGGCTGCTGGCGCGCGCGGCTCTGCAGGGGCACACCGCGCTCGCCTTCCCGGCGGTGCGCGCCGCACTGGCGGAGCGGTCGGTGCCCGACCCCGACGGGGCGCTGCGGCACGCCATCGCGGAGGGCGCCGTGCTGGTGTTCCAGGACGGCGCCGAGGACATCGACGAGGACACGCAGGAGGCGGCGGAGGAGAAGGCGGCGGAGGAGAAGGCGGAGGAGGACATCGCCGAGGCCGCGCCCGTCCTGCTCGGTCTCGACCGGTACGCGCTCGCCGAGGAGAGCCTCGCCGACGGTCTGGCCCGGCTGGTGAAGACCGCCCAGGAGGCGTCCTGGGACGAGGCCGCGGCGGGGGCGCCCTCCCCTTCGGCGGCCGAGCTCATCCGCGCGGTCGCCGGACACGGTCTGGTGGTCCACACGGGCGGCGAGGCCGCGCGCGCCGAGCCGGTGGCCCTCGCGGATGCCGTGCGCGCGCTCGGTCTGCGGCCCGTCGTGGCCGCACACAGCGAGAACGGCCGGCGCAGGCTCGGTGACAGCGCCGTGACGGTCGCGGGGCTGCTGTCCGGGGCGGAGGGACCGGGTCGGGACGCGGACGGCGCGCTGGACCTCGACCTCCTCGTCGTCCTGGACGCGCCCCAACTGGACGTGGAGACGGCGACGACGCTGGTGGAGTCGCTGCCCGACGGCGCGCGGCTGGTTCTCTGCGGCGACCCCGGGGTGCTCTGGTCTGCGGGATCCGGCCGGGTCTTCGCGGATCTGCTGGGCGCCCGGGTGTGCCCGCAGATCGCCTCGCGCACGCCCGACCCCGGGCCGCTCGGCGAGCTGGTCTCCGGCATCGGCATCGGTGAGCTGAACCAGGTCGAAGCGCCCGGCAAGGAGGTCGTGATCGTGCCCGTGCGCGACGCGGGCGAGGCCCTGCACCGTACGGTGCAGCTCGTCGCCGACTCCGTGCCGCGCGCCATCGGTGTGCCGTCCGGGCAGACGCAGGTGATCACGGTCGGGCACGGCGGCGCGGTGGGGACGCGGGCGCTGAACGTGGCGCTCAAGGAGCGGCTGAATCCCGGCCCCGGCCCGTTCGGCGGCTTCGACCCGGACGACCGGGTCGCCTATGTGCCCGCACCGGGCCGGACGCTGACCGGCTCGGTCGTGTCGGCGGACGCGGAGGGGCTGCGGCTGGACTGTGACGGGGTGCCCGTCCTGGTGCCCAGGGAGCTCGTCGAATCGGTCGTACGGCACGGCTGGGCCCTCACCGCGCACCAGGCGGCGGGGATGCGGTGGCCGGCCGCCGTCGTGGTCCTGCCAGGCGACGCGGCGCAGGGCCTGAGCCGGCCCTGGGTCTACACGGCCTTCGGCCGGGGCGAGCGTCATCTGTCCGTGGTCCACGGCGTCGACCAGGCGCTCGCACACGCGGTGGCGGAGGTGCCTGCGGCCGAGCGGACGACACGGCTCCGGACGCTCCTGGAGGGCCTGCTGGCGCCCGCGGTGTGACGCCGGCACCCCGGATGACCCGAACGGCCGACGGCCCGGCCACCAATTCGGTGGCGGGCCGCCGGCGGTGCCGGACCGCGCGGTCAGGCGTCCTGTTCCTCCAGGTCACCGAGGGGATCCCGGCCCCGGACCCCGGCGCCGTCGAAGTCCTCGTCGTCGAAGACGGAGCTGACGTCGAAGCGGCAGACGACCTGCTGCGGATCGGCCTGTTCGAAGGGGGCGCCGAGCCATTCGCCGGGCTCCGGAAGATCGTCGGCGGCCGACACCCAGAGTGTCGAGTCGCCCTCCTCCAGGCCGAACTCCTTGTGCCGGGACGCGATCTCGTCCGGCTCGTACTCGCCGAAGAGCACGCCCACAGCGGCGTGCACACTGGCGCCGACGACCGCCACGGTCTCGGCGTCCCCGTCGACATCGGCGATGCGCTGTGCCTGAGCGAGCAGTCTCCGCGGCTCCGCCACCGCGTAGTCGCGGCGGATCAGCACGCTGAGCGCGTTCGGCTCCTCCGGCCCCGCGTAGGGCGGCAGGGAGTCGTCCGTGCCGGGGATCTCGAACGGGGTGACCTCGTCGTAGAGATCGTAGAGCCGCTCGTCGTACGCCTCCGCCGCGGTGGCAAGGGCGTTGAACGCTTCGGAAACCGCCGGGTCGTCCTCACCCGTGCGGCGTTCGACCGCCGCGAGGTGACGGTCCAGCGCGACCTTGACCGCCTCGGCGGCGGCACGTACCTCGGCAGCCGTGGGCTGCGCAGCATCAGACATAGAGCAGACGCTATCCGTACCGGGGCTCTGCCCGCACAATAGATGCGATGCCGGAATACGAATTTGTCGACGTGTACGTGCCGCGCGGGGTGTCCCGCAGCGACGCGACCCGCCTGCTGACCGACCACGCCGAGTACGGACACTGGGAAATGGACCGACTGAGCCTGCACAGGGACGGCAGTCGCAGAGTGCGGCTGCGCAGACGCATCATCCGTCAGGTACGCGCCACCTGGTGAACGGCGACGGGGCGGATCCCCCGCTGTGCGGAGGTCCGCCCCGTGCCGTACCGGGCTGAACACGTGCCGTACTCGCGCGCTCCTAGGCGGCCGACCGGGCGCGCCGGTAGATGACCGTGCCCGCGAGAAGCAGGGCCGCGCCGGCCGGAATGATCAGTCCGAGGCCGTCGCCACCGGTCGTGGCCAGCACGTCGGTGCCCTCGGCGGCCGGCTCGACGGTCTGCTCCTTGGGCTCGTTCGGGGACGGCGGGAGCGTACGGTCCGTCGGGGGCTCGGGAGTGCCCGGGGTCTCGGGCGTCTCCTTGGCCGGCGGAGCGGGGGTGTCCGCGTTCGCGCACTCGTTGCCGACGGCGGGGTTCAGCACGCCGACGATGTCCACGGTGTTGCCGCAGACGTTGAGGGGGATGTCGAGCGGCACCTGGATGGTGTTGCCGGAGCCGACACCGGGTGAGTTGGCGGTTCCGCCGTCGGCGTGCGAGCCGCCGCCTCCGGAACCTCCGTGCGAGCCGCCCTTTCCGTCGGTGCGGCCCTCGGAGCCGTGCGAACCGCCGCCCTGGCCGCGACCTCCGTCGGACTTGTTCGCGCAGGCGTTGCCCGTGGCGGGGTTCAGCGCCCCGACGGCGTTGACGGTGTTGCCGCAGGCGTTGACCGGGATGTGCACCGGAACCTGGACGTTGTTCCCGGACAGCACGCCCGGGGAGTTCGCCGCGGTTCCGTCGGCACTCGAGTCCGCTTGCGCGTAGCCGCCGATGGCGAGTACACCGCCGGCCGCCGCCACACTGATCAGGCCCTTGCGAGTGACCTGTCTCATAGCTTTTTCCTGCCTTCTGCCTTTCGGATACCCCCGGCACAACGCCCGGGGCTGGAAGCGCGGCGGCCCCGGAGTGCGTGGCGCGCACTCCGGGGCCGCCGGCTCAGACCCTTACGGGTACGAGGTACAACGTCACGCGTTGACGCAGGTGTTGCCGAAGGCGGGGTTCAGCAGCCCGATCACGGAGACCGTGTTGCCGCACACATTCACCGGAATGTGGATGGGCGCCTGGACGACGTTGCCGGAGAGCACACCGGGGGACCCCACGGCGGCACCCTGGGCACCGGAGTCGGCGACGGCCATTCCCGCGCCCGCGAGCACGAGACCGCCGGTGGCAGCCGCAGCGGCGACGACCTTCTTGATCATTATTCCTCCTTGTTGGCAAATGCGGTCCCAACCTCGGACCGCACATCTGTAACGAGCAGGAGGAAGTGGGGCTACGAGCCCATGGCCGCTTTCACTCTTTCCAGTCAGGTGCGCACGCACTGCCGAATACGGCTCAGCTGGCGTCGATGAAGCGGTCCAACACCCGTACGCCGAACCGCAGTCCGTCCAGCGGCACCCGCTCGTCCACGCCGTGGAACATGCCGGCGAAGTCCAGCTCCGGCGGGAGCTTGAGCGGGGCGAAGCCGAAGCCGCGGATACCGAGGTCGTCGAAGGACTTGGCGTCCGTGCCGCCCGAGAGCATGTAGGGAACGGCCCGCGCGATGGGGTCCTCCGCGACGAGCGCGGTCTGCATGGCGTCCACGAGCCTGCCGTCGAAGCTGGTCTCCAGGGCCTTGTCGCCGTGCACGTCCTCGCGCTTGACGCGCGGGCCGATGATCCGGTCGATGTCGGCGAGGAACTCCTCCTCGTAGCCGGGCAGGAAGCGGCCGTCGACATGGGCGGTCGCCTGGCCGGGGATCACGTTCACCTTGTAGCCCGCGCCGAGCATGGTGGGGGCGGCGGAGTTACGCAGGGTGGCGCCGATCATCTTCGCGATGCCGCCCAGGGTGGCGAGCGTGCCCTCCATGTCCTCCGGGTCGAGCGGGACGCCCAGCGCGTCGGACAGCTCGTCCAGGAAGGACCGCACGGTCTTGGTCATCCGCACCGGCCATTCGTGCCGGCCGAGCCGGGCCACCGCCTCGCAGAGTTCGGTGATGGCGTTGTCGTAGTTGGTCATCGAGCCGTGCCCGGCGGTGCCGTCCACGGTGAGCCGCATCCAGTGCATGCCCTTCTGCGCCGTCTCGACGAGATACAGCCGCAGGTTCTCGTTGACGGTGAAGGAGAAGCCGCCGACCTCGCTGATCGCCTCGGTGACGCCCTCGAAGAGGTCGGGGTGGTTGTCGACCAGGTACCGCGCCCCGTACGTACCGCCCGCCTCCTCGTCGGCCAGGAAGGCCAGGACGATGTCGCGCGGGGGCTTGCGCCCGCTGCGGAGCCTGTCCCGCACCACGGCGAGGGTCATGGCGTCCATGTCCTTCATGTCGACCGCGCCGCGCCCCCAGAGGCAGCCGTCGGCGATCTCGCCGGCGAACGGGTCGTGCGTCCAGTCGGCCGCGTTGGCGGGGACGACATCGGTGTGGCCGTGGATGAGCAGGGCGGGCCTGGAGGGGTCCTCGCCGGCGATCCGGGCGACGGTGGAGGCACGGCCCTTGTGCGACTCGAAGATCCGCGGTTCGAGCCCCACCTCGGCCAGCTTCTCCGCCACGTACTCCGCGGCGGCCCGTTCGCCGGGGCCCGAGTGGTCCCCGTAGTTGCTGGTGTCGATCCGGATCAGATCGCGGCAGAGATCGACGACCTCGTCCTCGCCCGAGACCGTCCCGCCCGTGTTCGACTCGCTCACTCTGCTCACTCCCGCTGTCGTTGCCGGTGGTCGCCCCATCCTCCCACCGGGCGTGGATCGGGCAGTGCCCGATGTTTGCTATGGTTTTCCACGTCGGAACGGCCTTCGGTCGTCCGGCGGACACCTTGTCCGGGTGGCGGAATGGCAGACGCGCTAGCTTGAGGTGCTAGTGCCCTTTATCGGGCGTGGGGGTTCAAGTCCCCCCTCGGACACCATCGTTGACGTAATGCCGGTCGGGATCTGTTTCCCGGTCGGCATTACGCGTTTCACGGCCCTGCCCCTTCACCCCTAACATCCGCCCCGAACTCCCAGGCGGGGGCCGGGATCGGGCGGAATAGGGGTTGCCCGCGAGGGGGCACGCTGGCACGTTTGCGAGGCAATTCTCAGTCGGCGTGTGCCCCCAGAATGAGGCGACGGAAACATCATGACTCTCGCGCCCAGCGAAACGAAGCCGTGGATTCGACGCTTCAAGCCGGCACCCGAAGCGCCCACCCAGTTGGTGTGTCTGCCGCACGCGGGCGGGTCCGCGCCGTTCTTCCTTCCGGTGACCAAGGCGCTCTCCCCCGAGACCGATGTGCTGGCCGTGCAGTATCCGGGCCGGCAGGACCGCCGCGACGAGAAGGGCATACCGAGCATTCCGAAGCTGGCCGACGCGGTGGCGCGGGAGCTGCTGGAGTGGGCGGACCGCCCGATCACCCTCTTCGGTCACAGCATGGGCGCTTCCGTGGCGTTCGAGGTCGCCCGGCGGCTGCGCGACACGGACGTGGAGGTGCTGGGGCTGATCGTCTCCGGCCGGTGCTCGCCGCGCTGCCGGTGCATCACGACGCGTCAGCTCTTCAGCGACGAGAACATCCTCGACGACGTCCGCCGGATGAGCGGGACGGACGCGGAGGTGCTCGGTGACGACGACGTCGTACGCATGATCATGCCGGCTCTGCGCAACGACTACGCGGCCGTGATGTCGTACCGGAGCGAGCCCGGGGCGACCGTGCCGTATCCCGTCGTGGCGCTGATCGGCGACTCCGATCCGCAGGTGCCGGTCGTGGACGCGCGCGGGTGGGCCGATCACACGGAGGCGGACTTCCAGCTGCACGTCTTCCCCGGCGGCCACTTCTACCTCAACGACCAGCCCGCCGCCGTGGTCGGCACGGTCAGGCAGCACATCGCGCGGTGGTCCACCGCGGACGCGCTGCGGGACCGCGTCGCCTGAGACGGCGACACGGCCCGCGCGCGGCGGTCCGGTCAGCCGCCGGAGCGGATCCACTCGTCCAGCTGCGGCGCCTCGTCCCCGATGGTGGTCGAGTCGCCGTGTCCGGTACGGACCACCGTCCCGGGCGGCAGCGTCAGTAGCCGTTCGCGGATCGACTCGATGATCGTCGGGAAGTGCGAGAAGGACCGGCCGGTGGCGCCGGGCCCGCCCTGGAAGAGCGTGTCGCCGGTGAAGACCGTGGACAGCTCGGGGGCGTGGAGACAGACCGCGCCCGGCGCGTGGCCCGGCGTGTGCAGGACCGTGAGGGTGATCCCGGCGACGGACAGGCCCTGGCCGTCGGCCAGTTCGCCGTCCGGGAGCCGGTCCGGGTGGGTCTGCTTCCACAGCGGCAGGTCGTCCGGGTGCAGCAGGACCGGCGCGCCGGTGGCGGCGGCGAGCGCCGGGGCCGCGTCGATGTGGTCGTTGTGGGCGTGGGTGCAGACGATGGCGCGCAGCGTCCGGCCGCCCAGCGCGGTCTCGATGGCCGTGGCGTCGTGGGCGGCGTCGATGACGATCGCCTCGGTGTCGTCGCCGACGATCCAGACGTTGTTGTCGACGTCCCAGGTACCGCCGTCGAGCGAGAACGTGCCCGAGGTGACGAGGTGGTCGACGCGCGCCGCGGCGCCGGTGGCGGCCATCAGAGCACCACGACCGAGCGCAGGACGTGGCCCTCGTGCATATGGGCGAAGGCCTTCTCGACGTCGCCGAGTCCGATGGTCTCGGTGACGAACGCACCCAGGTCGATACGGCCCTGCTGGTGCAGGTCGATCAGCATGGGGAAGTCGCGGGACGGCAGACAGTCGCCGTACCAGGACGACTTGAGCGAGCCGCCGCGCCCGAAGACGTCGAGCAGCGGCAGTTCGAGCTCCATCTCCGGGGTGGGGACCCCGACCAGGACGACCGTGCCGGCCAGGTCACGTGCGTAGAACGCCTGCTTGTACGTCTCCGGGCGGCCCACCGCCTCGATGACGACGTCCGCCCCGAAGCCCCCGGTCAGTTCGCGGATCGCCTCGACGGGGTCGGTGGAGCGGGAGTTGACGGTGTGCGTCGCGCCCATGGTCTTGGCGGTGGCCAGCTTCTGGTCGTCGATGTCGACGGCGATGATGCGGGCCGCGCCCGCGAGACGGGAGCCGACGATCGCCGCGTCGCCGACACCGCCGCAGCCGATGACGGCGACGGAGTCGCCCCGGCCGACGCTGCCGGTGTTGATCGCCGCGCCGATGCCGGCCATGACACCGCAGCCGAGCAGACCGGCGACGGCCGGTGAGACGGCCGGGTCGACCTTGGTGCACTGTCCGGCGGCGACCAGGGTCTTCTCCGCGAAGGCGCCGATGCCGAGCGCCGGGGAGAGCTCGGTGCCGTCCAACAGCGTCATCTTCTGTTCGGCGTTGTGGGTGTTGAAGCAGTACCAGGGCCTGCCCCGCAGACATGCCCGGCAACTGCCGCACACCGCACGCCAGTTGAGAATCACGAAATCACCGGGAGCGACGTCGGTGACGCCGTCGCCGACCGACTCCACCACGCCCGCGGCCTCGTGGCCGAGCAGGAAGGGGTAGTCGTCGTTGATCCCGCCCTGCTTGTAGTGCAGATCGGTGTGGCAGACGCCGCACGCCTGGATCTTCACCACGGCCTCGCCGGGGCCGGGATCGGGGATCACGATCGTCTCGATCCGCACCGGCTCGTTCTTGCCGGGCGCAACAACGCCTCGCACCTGCTGCGACATGTCAGGACCTGCCTCTCCATCGAGCCTGAAGGGCCAAGTCTGACATCGCGCCTCCGGGACGCGCCGCCTGGTCAGGGTGCGAGCACGTCGAGTTCCTGGAGGGCGCCCACGGCGATCTGCCGGGTCAGCTCCTCGGCGCGGGCCGCGTCCCGCTCCCGTACGGCCTCGGCGACCTGTACATGCAGGGTCACGGCCGCCGGGTCGGGGTCGTGGAACATCACCTCGTGCCGCGTGCGGCCCGTCAGGACCTCGGCGACCACGTCCCCGAGACGGGCGAACATCTCGTTGCCCGACGCGTCGAGCACCACCCGGTGGAAGGCGACGTCGTGCCGTAGATAGCCCTCCAGTTGGTGTCCTCGTGAGGTGGCGACCATGCCGAGCGCCTGCTCCGTGAGGGCGGCGCACTGCTCGGGGGTGGCATGGGTGGCGGCGAGACCGGCGGCGACCGGTTCGATCGCGGAGCGCAGCACGGTCAGTGAACGCAGCTGGCGCGGCCGGTCGTTGCCCGCGAGGCGCCAGCGGATGACCCGGGGGTCGTAGACGTTCCACTCGGCGGCGGGCCGCACCGTCACGCCGACGCGGCGCCGGGACTGGACGAGGTGCATCGATTCGAGGACGCGGACCACTTCCCGTACGACGGTGCGCGAGACGTCGAAGCGACGCGCGACCTCGTCGGTGCGCACGACGCCGCCCTCGGGGTACTCGCCCCCCGTGATGGCGAGACCGAGGGTGTCGAGCACATGGGTATGCAGGCCCCGGCCTTCTGTGGTCATGCCGGAAGCCTACGGGGCGGGTCGGGTGAAGAAAAAATATGACAAGTGAGTGACGACACCTTGAATACGTCGTACATATGAGTTTCAGTATCGCGGAGGCAGCGGAGCATGCGAAGACAGCGAGGCATCACATGAACACCCCCCACGTCGTCGTGGTGATGGGCGTGGCAGGTACCGGCAAGACGACCGTCGGTCCCCTGCTGGCCGCCGCCCTGGGCGTCCCGTACGCCGAGGGCGACGACTTCCACCCCCCTGCGAACATCGCCAAGATGTCCGCCGGCACCCCGCTGGACGACGACGACCGCCGGCCGTGGCTGGACGCGATCGGGCGCTGGGCGCACGGCCGTGCCGGTCTCGGCGGTGTGGTCAGCAGCTCGGCGCTCAAGCGCGTCTACCGCGACCGGCTGCGGGCCGCGGCGCCCGACGTCCTCTTCCTGCACCTCACCGGTGACCGCGCCCTGATCGAACGGCGGATGGCGGACCGCAAGGGGCACTTCATGCCCACCGCCCTGCTGGATTCGCAGTTCGCCACGTTGCAGCCCCTGGGCGACGACGAGGCGGGCGTCACCGTCGACGTGGCGGGCACCCCCGAGGAGATCACCGAACGGGGCGTCGCCGCGCTGGCGGCACTCGACCGTCCCCAAGGGCCCTACGAGCCCGAACTCACCTGACAGACAAGCCAGTCAACTCCCCGATACCTAAGGATCCCCCCGTGACCAGTCTCAGCGTCGAGACGCTGGCAGCGGACGCCGTAGAACCGATCACCTCGGCCGGCAACACGCAGCTGGGCATCGCCGTTCTCGCCGGTATTGCCGTCATCGTCCTGCTCATCACCCAGTTCAAACTGCACGCCTTTCTCGCCCTGACCATCGGCACGCTGGCGCTGGGCGCGTTCGCCGGCGCGTCCCTCGGCGACACGATCACCAGCTTCTCCGCCGGTCTCGGCTCGACCGTCGCGGGTGTCGGTGTGCTGATCGCGCTCGGCGCGATACTCGGCAAGCTGCTCGCGGACTCGGGCGGCGCCGACCAGATAGTCGACACGATCCTCAGCCGGGCGAGCGGGCGTGCGATGCCGTGGGCGATGGTCCTCATCGCCTCGGTGATCGGGCTGCCGCTCTTCTTCGAGGTCGGCATCGTGCTGCTGATCCCGGTCGTGCTGCTGGTCGCCAAGCGCGGCAACTTCTCCCTGATGCGGATCGGTATCCCGGCGCTGGCCGGCCTCTCCGTCATGCACGGACTGATCCCGCCGCACCCCGGTCCGCTCGTCGCGATCGACGCCATCGGCGCCGACCTCGGCGTGACGCTGGCGCTGGGCCTCCTCATATCGATCCCGACAGTGATCATCGCCGGGCCGCTGTTCTCGCGTTACGCCGCGCGCTGGGTGGACATCCAGCCGCCCGAGCGGATGCTCCAGACGCTGGAGAAGCGTCCGTCCGAAGAGAGCGACAGGCGTCCGAGCTTCGGCGCCACCGTCGCGACCGTGCTGCTGCCGGTCGTGCTGATGCTGGTCAAGGCACTGGTCGACATCGTCGTGGACGACCCGGAGAACCAGGTCCAGAAGGTCGCCGATGTCATCGGCTCCCCGCTGATCGCGCTGCTCGCCGCCGTGCTCGTCGGCATCTTCACACTGGGGCGGGCCGCCGGCTTCACCAAGGACCGGATCGCGTCGACCATCGAGAAGTCCTTCGGGCCCATCGCGGGCGTGCTGCTGATCGTCGCCGCGGGCGGCGGTTTCAAGCAGACCCTGATCGACGCGGGCGTCGGCCAGATGATCCTCGACTTCTCCGAGGACTGGTCGATCCCGGCGCTGCTGCTGGGCTGGCTGATCGCGGTGGCGATCCGGCTGGCGACCGGCTCGGCGACCGTCGCGACGATCTCCGCCGCCGGGCTCGCGGCACCGCTCGCCGCCGACATGTCCACGTCCCACGCCGCACTGCTGGTGCTGGCGATCGGCGCCGGTTCGCTCTTCTTCAGCCATGTCAACGACGCGGGCTTCTGGCTGGTGAAGGAGTACTTCGGGATGGACGTCGGTCAGACGATCAAGACCTGGTCGGTGATGGAGACGATCATCTCCGTCGTCGGTCTCGGCTTCGTGATGCTGCTCTCGCTGATCGTCTAGCCGGTCACGTCGCACGCGAGCCGGTTACGTCCCCCGGGCGGGGCGGGTCACTCCTCTTCCTTCCACAGAGCGTGCTCCCGCTCCGCCCACGGCCGTTCCACCGATCCGGTCCGCATGCCGCGCCGTGCCTCCGGGTCGGCGAACGCCATCCCGATGTGCCCGACGAGTACGAGCCCCACGGCCAGCGACAGCCAGTCGTGCACGAAGGTGGCGCTCGTCCGCCACACCAGCGGCGTCAGCCAGGTGAACCACATCATCAGGCCCGTCGCGAGCATGACCAGGACCGCTCCCGCGATCCAGCCGCCGTACACCTTCTGCCCGGCGTTGAACTTGCCCGCCGGGCGCGACTCCGGCCGGAAGTCGCGGCGCCGCACCGCTCGCAGCCACTCCTTGTCGTGCGGCGCGAAGCGGTTGAGCCGGCGCAGATCGGCGCGGAAGGAGGGGGACGCGAGCCCCAGGAGGAACGGCGCGGGCAGCAGCAGGCCCGACCACTCGTGCAGGGTGACCACGAGATGGCGGCGGCCGACGAGTTCGGCGAGCTGGGGTACGTACAGAGACGCCGCCGTCACCACGCACACCAGCATCAGGACGCCGGTCGCGCGGTGGACCATCCGCTCGGCGCGGCTGAACCGCCGCCGCAGCCGGGGTCGCGCCGGCTCCGGCCGGTCCGAGGGCGGGCCGTCGGGCCGGTCAGACGGTCGGGGTGTCGGTGCGGCCGTTGGACCGCCCGACCCAGGCGTCGACGTCATAGCCGCGCTCCTCCCAGTAGCCGGGGCGGACGTCGGAGGTGACGGAGATCCCGGAGAGCCATTTCGCCGATTTGTAGAAGTACATGGGTGCGACGTAGAGCCGTACCGGACCGCCGTGCGCGTGCTCGACCGGTTTGTCGCGCATCTTCAGCGCCACCAGGACGTCGGGCCGTCTGGCCTGCTCCATGGTCAGGCTCTCGCTGTACGTGCCGTCGAAGCAGGTGAAGCGGACCGCCTTGGCGTCCGGCCGTACCCCCGCGGCATCGAGGATCCGCGACAGCCGTACGCCTTCGAACGGCGTTTCCGGCACCCGCCAGCCGGTGACGCACTGGACGTCACGGACCATGCGGGTCTGCGGGAGCTTCCGCAGGGCGTCGAGCGTGTACGTGGTGGGCCGGTCGACCAGCCCGTCCACGGTGAGCCGGTAGTTCTCAGGGCCTTTGCGGGGTACGGAGCTGGCCACCGAGTAGTAGCGGAACCCGCCCCCGTTGGGCAGCAGGCCGGTCAGCCCGGTCGGGTCGGTGTCGGCCACCGAGCCGAGGAAGGCTTCGAGCCCCCGCTGGAGATAGGGCGCCGTGACGACGCCCGCCGCGCCGAGACCGAGCATGGAGAGCACCAGGCGCCGCCCGACGGGCGTGCCCTCCCGGTCGTTGTGTGGAGTGGTCACCCATTGATTCGAACACCGTGGAGACGCGGAAACCAGGGGCGCCGGCGATCCGTCATCGTTTCGTCAGAGTCCGGCAGACTGACGCCATGGCGACCCCCCAGGAACACCCCGAAGCCCTCCCGCCCTTTCTGCTGGCCTTCCCCGGGCCGCTGCGCGATCAGCTGGTCGCGGCGGTCCTGTCCGGGAAGAAGGTCTCGACCACGGGCCTGCTGGCCGAGTACGAGGTGGAGAACGAGGAGCTGCCTCCGGTCGGCGAGCGTTCGGCGCTGATCGACTCGGCCGGTCGCGAGACCGCCGTGCTGGAGCTGACGGAGGTACGGGTGCTGCCGCTGGGACAGGTCGATCTCCAGCACGCGCTGGACGAGGGCGAGGGGTACGACTCGGTGGCGGCCTGGCGCGCGGGCCACGAGGCGTTCTGGCACAGCGACGAGATGCGCGAGGCGATGGGCGACCCGTCGTTCACGGTGCACGACGGGACGCTGGTGGTGGCGGAGCGCTTCCGGGTGGTGGAGCGCCGGTAGTACCTGTCGGGCGATCCGGCCCGATCCGAAAGACCCCCTAGGCGACCGCCTCCGCCGCCGCCCGCCCGGCCGCGCGCCCGGAGAAGACGCAGCCGCCGAGGAACGTGCCCTCCAGCGAGCGGTAGCCGTGCATCCCGCCGCCGCCGAAGCCGGCCGCCTCCCCCGCCGCGTACACCCCGGCCAGCGGTGTGCCGTCCGGCCGCAGCACCCGCGACGACAGGTCCGTCTGAAGCCCGCCGAGCGACTTGCGGGTCAGGATGTGCAGCCGTACGGCGATCAGCGGACCGGCCTTGGGGTCGAGGATGCGGTGCGGCGCCACCGTACGGATCAGCTTGTCGCCCAGATAGGCGCGCGCCCCTCGGACGGCCGTCATCTGGAGGTCCTTGGTGAACGGGTTGGCGACCTCCCGGTCGCGGGCCACGATCTCCCGGCGCAGCCCGTCCTCGTCGATCAGCGGCTTCTCGGTGAGCGCGTTCATCCCCCGCACGAGCGAGGCCAGGTCCTTCTCCACGACGAAGTCCGCGCCGTTGTCCATGAACGCCTTGACCGGTCCCGGCACGTCCTGGCGCGCCCGGTCGATCACGTCGCGGACGGACTTCCCGGTCAGGTCGGGGTTCTGCTCGGAGCCCGAGAGCGCGAACTCCTTGCCGATGATGCGCCGGTTGAGAACGAACCAGGTGTAGTCGTGGCCGGTGTGCATGATGTGGTCGAGGGTCCCGAGCGTGTCGAAGCCGGGGAACAGCGGCACCGGCAGCCGCGTGCCGCGCGCGTCCAGCCAGAGCGACGAGGGACCGGGCAGGATCCGGATGCCGTGCCTGGCCCAGATCGGGTTCCAGTTCTCTATGCCCTCCGTGTAGTGCCACATCCGGTCCCGGTTGATGTGGTGGGCGCCGGCCCGTTCCGTGATGCCGAGCATCAGACCGTCGACATGGGCGGGTACGCCGGAGAGCATCTTCCCGGGCGGGGTGCCGAGGCGTTCGGGCCACTGGGCGCGTACGAGGTCGTGGTTGCCGCCGATGCCGCCGGACGTGACGATCACGGCCTGCGCCCTGAGTTCGAACGTACCCGTCGTGACGCGGCTGCTGGCCGTGCCGCGTTCGGCGTCGCTCGGCTCAAGCACCTCACCGGTGACCGTGTCGACGGCGCCGGCGCTCGCGCCGAGTCCGGTCACCCGGTGCCGGAAACGAAAGGTCACCAGTCCCTTGGCGACGCCCTCGCGCACCCGCCGCTCGAACGGCTCGACGACGCCGGGGCCGGTCCCCCAGGTGATGTGGAAGCGCGGCACGGAGTTGCCGTGCCCGCTCGCGCCGTAGCCGCCGCGCTCGGCCCAGCCGACGACCGGGAAGAAGCGTATGCCCCGCTCGCGCAGCCAGGACCGCTTCTCACCGGCGGCGAAGTCCACGTACGCCTCGGCCCATTCGCGCGGCCAGTGGTCCTCCTCGCGGTCGAAGCCGGCCGTGCCGAGCCAGTCCTGGAGCGCGAGGTCCCTGCTGTCCTTGACCCGCAGCCGCCGCTGCTCGGGCGAGTCCACGAGGAACATCCCGCCGAAGGACCAGTGCGCCTGGCCGCCGATGGACCGCTCCGGCTCCTGGTCGAGCAGGATGACCGAGCGCCCCGCGTCGACGAGTTCGGCGGTGGCCACCAGCCCGGCCAGTCCCGCGCCGATCACGATCACATCAGCGTCGTACGCCATGGGTTCCCACCTTCTCGGGGCGACTGAGGTGGTCCGATCTTCCGTACGGGCCGGTAACGAGTCAACTGTTCGGCATGCCAGGCTGTCCCCCATGAGCGCCGCTGACGAAATCCTCGACATCGTCGACGAGCAGGACCGCGTCGTGGGGCGGGCCCCGCGCGGCGAGGTGTACGCGAAGGGGCTGCGGCACCGCTGCGTCTTCGTCCTCGCGCGCGACGCCGAGAGCCGTGTCTTCGTCCACCGCAGGACCGCGACCAAGCTCGTCTTCCCGTCCCACCACGACATGTTCGTGGGCGGTGTGGTCGGCGCGGGCGAGACCTACGACGACGCGGCGCTGCGCGAGGCCGAGGAGGAGTTGGGGGTCTCGGGCCTGCCCCGCCCCGTACCGCTGTTCTCGTTCCTGTACGAGGCCGGGGACGGCCCGCTGAGCTGGTGGTCGCGCGTCTACGAGGTCCGCTGTGTGCTGCCGGTGTCCCCGCAGGCGGAGGAGATCGACTGGCACGCGTTCCTGACGGAGGAGGAGCTGGAGCGGCGTCTGGCGGAGCGCCCCGGCGACGGTGGGTGGCGGTGGACGCCGGACGGCCTGACTGCGTACGAACGGCTCAAAGCGTCCCGCGCGTAAGGTGCGACGGGTGATCGATTTTGTGCGGAGCCTGCGCCTGTGGTTCGCGCCCCGGCGGATCAGCGACGAGGGTACGACCCCCGACTACCGCTTCTCGCTCGCCAACGAACGCACCTTCCTTGCCTGGATCCGTACGTCACTGGCCCTGGTGGGCGGCGGATTCGCCGTCGACCAGTTCCTGCCGGACCTGCGCTGGGGTGTGCGGGTGGGGCTTGCGGTGGTGCTCTTCGCGATCGGGGCGCTCAGCGCGCTGCGGTCCATCAGCCAGTGGGTGCGCAGCGAGCGGGCGATGCGCCGGGGCGAGGATCTGCCGGTGACGGCGTTCCCGACGCTGCTGGGGCTGTCGGTCGCGGCCGTCGCCGTGATCATGCTGGTCGTGGTTTTGGCGGGCGGGACCCGCTGATGGGGGGCCCGGCCGCCGGGGCGGCGCGCGACCCGGGCCTCCAGCCCGAGCGGACCCGGCTGGCCTGGCGGCGTACGACTCTGACGTACACGGTCGTAGCGGTGCTCGCGGGCCGGCAGGTGCTCCGGAACGAGGTGTCGGCCGCGGGCGTCGCGGCGGCGGTGGCGGGCGCGCTCGTCTGGCTGGCGTTCCTCTGGGTGGCGCACCGGCGGATGACGACCCTCGACACGCCGGAACCACGCCCGCTGCCGACGGGTGCGGGGGTCGCGGCGGTGGTGTGTGTGATCTGCCTGGCGGCGTTCGGCGTGACCGTGCTCTGAGGGGACGGCCGGGCGGCGGACAGGACTGGTAGCGTCCGGTCCGGCCGGGCAAATCACCCCAAAACACAGCAGGGGAGCACATCATGACGACTCTTCACCAGGAACACCCCACGCACGAGCACTCCCACGGACCGACCTGCGGCCACACCGAGGTGCGGCACGGCGACCATGTCGACTACGCCCACGACGGCCATCTGCACCGGCGGCACGCGGAGCACTGGGACGAGTGCGAGACCACCGCCCATGTCGTCCACGAGAACCATCCCCACCGGCACGGCGAGGGCTGCGGCCACCCCGCCGTCAGACACGGCGACCACCTGGACTACGCGCACGACGGCCACCGGCACGCGGCCCACGACGGGCACTGGGACGACCACTGACCCCACGTACACCCGACACACCCCCGACAGCACCCGGCACACGGCACACCGCCGCGGACGTACACCGCCGGGTCCGCCCGCGGACCCGGCGCACCGATCCCGTCACAGCCGGGGCCGGTTTCCCGCGACGCACTGGACGGCATACCGACTGGTCGGCATCATGAACGCCTAGGCATCCCCACCCCCGCCCTCATGGAGGTACGACAGATGAGCGCCAGTCCCCCGCCAGGACTCGACCCGGAGCGGCTGCGCGGCCACCTCGACCGCGAGCGCCCCGGACTGGTGGGCGGACCACTGAGCGCCCGGCTGATCGAGGGCGGCCGGTCGAACCTGACGTATCTGATCGGCGACGGTACCCACGAGTGGGTGGTCCGCAGGCCGCCGCTCGGCCATGTCCTCGCCACGGCGCACGACATGACACGCGAGTTCCGGGTGATCAGCGCGCTGCACCCGACGGCCGTGCCGGTCCCCGGTCCCCTGCTGCTGTGCGAGGACCCGGACGTCCTCGGAGCGCCCTTCTACGTGATGGAGTACGTGGCGGGGACCCCGTACCGTACGGCCGAACAGCTCGCCCCGCTCGGCCCCGGCCGCACCCGCACCGCGCTCCTGGGTCTGGTCGACACCCTCGTCGAGCTGCACGCGGTCGACCCCGCCGCCGTGGGACTCGCCGACTTCGGCCGGCCCGAGGGCTTCCTCGACCGCCAACTGCGCCGCTGGGCGAAGCAGTTGGACGCCTCACGCAACCGGGACCTGCCCGGCATCGACGAGTTGCACGCCGCTCTGGGCCGCTCCCTGCCCGGCTCCCCCGCGCCCACCGTCGTCCACGGCGACTACCGGCTCGACAACGTACTGCTCGGTGACGACGACCGGATCAAGGCCGTGCTGGACTGGGAGATGTCCACCCTCGGCGACCCGCTGACCGACCTCGGTCTGCTGGTGATGTACAGCGCGCCGCTGGAGATCACGGGCTCCCCGATCAGTACGACCGCCGGCGCGGCCGGCCACCCCGACCCGGCCGAACTGGTCGAGCGCTACGCCGCCCGGTCGGGCCGCGACACCTCGGCGATCGCCTGGTACACGGCCTTCGCCTGGTTCAAGCTCGCCGTGATCCTCGAAGGCATCCACTACCGCTACACGCTGGGCCGGACGGTCGGCGGCGGTTTCGAGCGCATCGGCGATCTCGTCCCCGTCTTCATCGAGCACGGCCTCACCACCCTCCAGGAAGGCTGACCCGGCATGGACTTCGCGTTCGACGCCCGCACCGAGGAACTCCGCGCCAGGCTGCTGGCGTTCATGGACGAGCATGTCTTCCCCGCCGAGGCGATCGCCCAGGAACAGCGGGCCAGGCTCGCCGATCCCTGGGACACCCCGGCGGTCGTGGGTGAGCTGAAGGCCGAGGCGCGCAGGCAGGGACTGTGGAATCTCTTCCTCCCTGACGCGGAGCACGGCGCCGGGCTGACCAACCTCCAGTACGCGCCGCTCGCCGAAATCACCGGCCGGAGCCCGCAGTTGGCCCCGACGGCGCTCAACTGCGCGGCGCCCGACACCGGGAACATGGAAGTGCTGGCCCAGTTCGGCAGCGACGAGCAGAAGAAGCGGTGGCTGGAGCCGCTGCTCGACGGTGAGATCCGCTCGGCGTTCGCGATGACCGAGCCGGAGGTCGCCTCGTCCGACGCGACGAACATCCGGACCAGGATCGAGCGCGACGGCGACGACTACGTGATCAACGGCCGTAAGTGGTACATCTCCGGAGCCATGAACCCGGACTGCCGGATCTTCATCGTGATGGGCAAGACCGACCCGGACGGCGCCGACACCCGCCGCCAGCAGTCGATGATCCTCGTCCCGCGCGACACCCCCGGTCTCACCGTCGTCCGCGCGATGAGCGTGTACGGCTACGAGGACCACTCCCACGGCGGCCACGCCGAGGTCGTCTTCTCGGACGTCCGTGTCCCGGCGGACAGTCTGATCGGCGAGGAGGGCGGCGGTTTCGCCATCGCCCAGGCCCGGCTCGGCCCCGGCCGGATCCACCACTGCATGCGGCTGATCGGCATGGCCGAGCGCGCCATCGAGCTGATGTGCCGGCGGGCCCTGTCCCGTACGGCCTTCGGCAAGCCCATCGCGCGGCAGGGTGTGGTGGGGAACTGGATCGCGGACGCACGGGTGACGGTCGAGCAGCTGCGCCTGCTCGTGCTCAAGACGGCCTGGCTGATGGACACGGTGGGCAACCGGGGCGCGCACACGGAGATCCAGGCGATCAAGATCGCGACGCCGCGCGCGGTGGTCGACATCATCGACAGCGCGGTGCAGCTGCACGGCGCGGGCGGGGTGAGCCAGGACTACCCGCTCGCGGAGCTGTGGACCGCGGCGCGGACCCTGCGGCTGGCGGACGGGCCGGACGAGGTGCACCAACGGTCGCTGGCGCGCCGGGAGTTGAAGAAGTACCTGTAGGGCGGCGGCCGGTCAGGGGCGCAGCGCGCGCAGCAGCAGGTCGGCGAGGTGGTCGGCGACCTGCTGCGGGGTGAGCGGCCCGTCCGGGCGGTACCAGGTGGAGAGATGGTGGACCGACCCGAAGTGGTAGTCCACCACCAGGTCGGCCGGGGTGGCGGCGGTGAACACCCCGCTGCGCTGGCCCTCTTCGACCAGCGCGCGGAAGCGTTCGTGGTAGCGCCGCCGCTCGGCCCGTACCTGCTTGTTCTTCTCCGGGCTCAGATGGTGCATCGAGCGGAAGAAGATCGCCGCGTCGTCCAGGTTGTCGATGGTGGTCACGACCACGTCGGCCGCCGCCGCGCGCAGCCGCCGCTCCACGGGCTCGTCGGCGTCGGCGAAGGCGTCCAGCCGCTCCTGCTGGAGGCGGAGCACCCGCGCATACACCTCCTGGAGGAGGTCTTCCTTGGAGCCGAAGTAGTGGTACAGCGCGCCCTTGGTGACGCCGGCCGCCTCCACGATCTCCTGGACCGACGTGCTGCCGTAGCCCTGCTCGGCGAAGAGCCGGGTGGCGGCGGCCAGCAGCCGCTGGGGTACGGGGATGGAGTTCCCGTCCGTCTTTCTGGCCACTGTCGCCACCTGCCTTTCTCAGTCCTGAACGGTGTACGCCGCCGTGGTGTACGCCGCCCTGTGACGGCGTGAACGCGGCACGCGCCCGAGGATCTTCCCACTCGTCGCGCCGGGCGGCCCGCTCAGGACCTCCCTCACCGCCCGCTTCCTTCCCATTTCTGCTGAATCTGGTTCATGCCGGCGAGCCAGCGGTCGGGATCGCCGGAGCGGGCCCGGTAGTACTCGGCCACCTCGGCGTGCGGCAGCACCAGGAACCGGTCCTCGTCCATCGCGTCGAACAGCGCATCGGCGACGTCCTCGGGCTCGATCGCCGTCGGGGCCAGGACGAGTTCGCCCGCCGATCCGGCGGCGGTCAGCATGTCCGTACGGACTCCCTGGGGGCAGATCGCGTGGACCTTGAGCCCCCGGTGGCGGTAGGTGAGCGAGAGCCATTCCGCGTAGGCGAGCGCGCCGTGCTTGGTGACGCTGTAGGGCGCCGCGCCGATCATCGTGAGCAGTCCGGCGGCGGAGACGGTGGAGATGAACCGGCCCTCGCCGCGCTCCAGCCAGTCGGGCAGCAGGATCCGGGAGGCACGGACATGCGCCATGACGTTGACGTCCCAGGCCGACGCCCAGATCTCCTCGTCGGCGAACGGGTCACCGGCCGTGCCGTAGCCCGCGTTGGCGCAGTAGATGTCGACGCCGCCGCCGAGCGCGTCGCGCGCCTGCTCGACCACGGCGGAGGCCTCACCCGGCAGGGCGATGCCGCCGACGCTCTCGGCGACGGCATGGGCCTTGACGGCGTCGAGATCGTTGACGACGACACGGGCGCCCCCGGCGGCGAATCTGCCGGCGAGCGCGGCACCGATACCGCCGCCGGCTCCTGTGACCACCACTCGCGCGCCCCGCACCGTGCTCATCGGACCTGCCTCTCGGATTCCCCGCGGTGTCCACCGCTCGACCAAGAGAGACTAACCGGTCGGTATGTCGCGGGGAAGAGTCCAACCCGGAACGGGTCCGTGTTCCCCCGCTCCGACCCGGTGAACCGGCGTGGTCCCGGCACTAGAGTCCATGTCCATGACAGTCGGCTTGATCACGGAGGTGGCCGAATGAGCCTGTCCAGACGGGGTTTGCTCGCCGCGAGCGGCGCGGTGGGTGCGGCAGGTGCGGCGAGCGCGGCCGGGGCACCGTCCGCCGCCGCGGCGGCCGACCGGGGCCGGGGCGGCGACGGCGGGCGGGTCCTCACGGGCTTCGACCGGCTGGCGGCCGACGACTACCGGCTGCTCGCCGGACAGCGGATCGGGGTCGTCACCAACCCGACCGGTGTGACCCGGGACGTGCGGCACATCGTCGACGTCATGCACCCGGACGAACGCGTCGACCTCACCGCCGTCTTCGGCCCCGAGCACGGCTTCCGGGGCACGGCCCAGGCCGGGGGCTCCGAGGGCAGATACGACGACCCGGCGACCGGGCTGCCGGTGTACGACACGTACCAGATCAGCGGGCAGCGGCTCGCCGATGTCTTCACCCGGTCCGGGGTCGACACGGTCGTCTTCGACATCCAGGACGCGGGCGCCCGCTTCTACACCTACATCTGGACGCTGTACGACTGCATGGAGGCGGCGGCCATCGCAGGCAAGCGCTTCGTCGTACTCGACCGGCCCAACCCCGTCACCGGCCGGGCGGCCATCGGACCGGTCCTGCACCCGGAGTTCGCGACCTTCGTCGGGCGCGGGCCGATCTCGCAGGCGCACGGCATGACGGTCGCCGAACTGGCGCTGCTCTTCAACGGCGAGTTCCTCGGCCGGCCGGTGGAGCTGGACATCGTGCGGATGTCCGGCTGGCGCCGCGCCGACTTCTTCGACGCGACCGGTCTGCCCTGGGTGCCGCCGAGCCCCAACATGCCGACGCCCGAGACCGCGTTGGTCTACTCGGGCACCTGTCTCTTCGAAGGCACCAACCTCTCCGAGGGGCGCGGCACGACCCGCCCCTTCGAACTCCTGGGCGCCGAGGGCGTCGACCGCGCGTGGGCCGAGGCCGCCGACGCGCAGGAGCTGCGCGGGGTCCGCTTCCGTGAGGCGTACTTCGCGCCGACCTTCTCCAAGTTCCAGGGCAGGACGGTGGGCGGGGTCCAACTGCACGTCCACGACCGGGAGTCGTTCGACCCGGTACGTACGGGCATCGCGCTGCTGGTGACGGCGAAGAAGTCGTGGAGCGGCTTCGCCTGGCGCCCGGACAACTGGATCGACAAGCTGACCGGCTCGGCCTCCGTACGCACATTGATAGACGCGGGCGCGGACACCGACGAGGTGGTCGGGGCCTGGCGCGCCGAACTCGCCGCGTTCCGGGCGACGCGGGCCCGGTACCTCCGGTACCGCTGAGCCTGAGCCCGAGCCGGACGACGGGCCCCCGCCGTCAATCGGACCACCTCCGGCGTGCGCCCTCAGGGTGAAAACCCGGCTGATGACTGCCATCGGATTTTCGATGGAGCCGGATCGGGCACGCGTACGTCTATTGGATGACGCCGATGCAGCAACCGACGGAGGTGGCAGGCGATGGCCGGATTCCGGAGCCTCGCGAGACAGGTGCGTGATCCGCGATGTGATCTGGCACTACGCCGGTATTCACTGCGCAAGTGCCTTGAACGATTCGCCCCTTACGGGCATCGGGCCACCTGGGACCACCTCTGCGAACGGCATGACATCGAGCCGGAGGACAGAGCTCCCGATCCGGCGCGGCTGATGGCCGCGCTCGACGAGCTGGAAGAGGCGCGGGCCGTCTGGCTGGCCTACGAGGTCCAGTTCGCCCAGCGCCGTAAGCGCGAGAAGCACGACGGGCTGAGAAGACCGGGCACGTTCGACGACTGGCACCGCCGGACCTGGGGCGGCAACGGGGTGGCGCGCTGCGACGACCCGGCCGTGCATCCGACGGAGCCGCTGGCCGAGGTGCTGCGCCGGCTGATCGCCGGGCTGGAGTCGGGACCGGGCGGCGCGTGCCCGGTGTGCGCGGAGAAGGGGATCGTCTGGCGGCCGGATCTGTCGCAGGCTCCCTGGTCGGGACCGGTGTGCAAGGGCTGTGGCATTGTCGTGCCGCGGCCCGTTCTCACGTCCGAGGCCATGGAGCGGGCGAAGCGCGTACGGCAGCGGGAGCTGGCCTCGGTGGCCTGACCCGCCGCGGTGGCGGGACAGGCCGGAACACGGCGGCTACTTGGGCGCGCGCCTGCGCTCCGCCAGCAGCCGGGAACCGGTCATCCGGTCACCGAACCGGTCGTCCGGGTTGGACAGGACACAGGTCTCCAGCGAGAGACAGCCACAGCCGATGCAGTCGGTCAGATGGTCGCGCAGCCGGCCGAGCTGTCTGATGCGCTCGTCGAGTTCCGAGCGCCACGCCTGTGAGAGCCGTGCCCAGTCGTCGTGGTTCGGCGTACGCCCCTCGGGAAGCTCCGCGAGCGCGTCCCTGATGGTGGCGAGCGGGATGCCCACGCGCTGGGCCGCGCGTACGAAGGCGACACGGCGGAGCATGTCCCTGCTGTAGCGGCGCTGGTTGCCGCTGGTCCTGCGGCTGCTGATCAGCCCCTTCGTCTCGTAGAAGTGCAGGGCCGACGTCGCCGCGCCGCTGCGCGCTGACAGCTGCCCGACGGTGAGTTCTTGGATCTTCTCCGGAATCTGCGGCACCCGACCGAGCCTACGGGGGCGCCGTGTCACGCGTTGACAGGACCGGAAGCCCCAACCATGCTGAGCAAGCGCTTGGACACCGGGCGGACGGCACTGGAGACGGCGTTGCGGACGGCGCCCGAGAGGCAGGGATCGACAGACATGGCTGAGCCGAGGATCTTCACTTCCGCAGCGGAACTGCACGCCGCCGTCGGCGAGCAGTTGGGACACAGCGACTGGCTGGAGGTCGACCAGGAGCGGATCGATCTCTTCGCCGCGGCCACCGGTGACCACCAGTGGATCCATGTGGACCCCGAGGCGGCGGCGAAGGGCCCGTTCGGCTCGACCATCGCGCACGGCTATCTGACGCTGTCGCTCCTGCCGGTCCTCTTCCCGCAGATCCTGACCGTCGAGAACGTGACGATGGGCGTCAACTACGGCGCCAACAGGGTGCGTTTCCCCTCTCCCCTGCCCGCGGGCTCCCGGGTGCGCGCGACGGCCGTGCTGAAGGAGGTCGCCGAGGCGGGCGGTGGTGTGCAGGTCACGGCCCTGGTCACGGTGGAGCGCGAGGGGGCGGAGAAGCCGGTGTGTGTGGCGGAGTCGGTCTCCCGCTACTACTTCTGACCCTCAACTCCCGGCGGACGGCGGCGGAGAGTCGCGTGCCACCACCATGCGGAGCACGAGGTCGGCGTAGAGGGCACCGACCTCGTCCGGCGTCCGGCGCCCCCGCGCGTTGAACCAGCGCGACACGTCGATGCACAGCGACAGCACCGCCAGGGTGGTGCCCGGCACGTCCGGGACGTCGAACTCCCCGTCGCGTACGCCGTCCTGGAGGATCCGGCGTACGGCCCCGTCGCTGCGCCTGCGCAGTTGGACGATCTCGGCGCGGTGCTCCTCGGCCAGCGCGTCGAGTTCGTACTGGACCACGCGCGCCGTGGTGTGGCGGGCCGCGTGCCAGCCGACGAACGAGCGGACCGCCTCGGTGAGCCGTTCGGCCGCGGTGCCTTCACGGTCGGCGGCCGCGGTCAGGATCTCCAGGGCCTTGTCGTGGCCGATCCGGCTGATCCGGTGGAGCAGCTCTTCCTTGGTCTTGTAGTGGATGTAGAGCGCCGCGGGGCTCATTCCGGCGCGGCTCGCGATGTCGCGGGTGGTGGTGGCGTGGTAACCGCGTTCGGCGAACGCCTCCACGGCGGCGACGAGCAGCCTTCTGGCCGCCTCGGGGGTGACCTCACCCCACGGCATGCCCTCGCCGTCGGCCGTCCGTTCCGCCGTACGCATCGCTCTCGCCCCTTCCGGTCGGCAGAACGCACACCCTACCCCCGAAGCTGAGCAAGCGCTTAGGGCTTGTCGAACTGTCGTCGCACTCCGCGGCGCTCCGCACCCGGGACCACAGCCATACGATGTGCGCCATGGCCCGACCCCGCAAGCCGCTGCTCAGCAGAGACCGCATCGTCGCGACCGCGAGCGCGCTCGTGGACGCCGAGGGTCTCGGGGCCGTCTCCACCCGGCGGCTGGCCGCGGAGCTGGGGGTCAGCGGGCCGTCTCTCTACAACCACTTCCGCAACAAGGACGAGATCCTGGACGCCGTCGCGGACTCCGTCAGCGCGCAGGTCGACCTGTCGATGTTCGACGCGGACGACGTACGGGACTGGCGCACCGCGCTGCACGACTACGCCGTCTCCTACCGCGCCGCCCTCACCGCGCACCCGCACATCGTGCCGGTGCTGGCCCAGGGGCCCGGCCGCCGCCCGGCGGGGCTGCGGGTGGCCGACACGGTCTTCGGCGCGATGGTCCGGGCGGGGTGGCCACCGGTCAAGGCCACCCATATCGGGGCGCTGATGCGGTACTTCATCACGGGCTCGGCGCTCGGCTCGTTCGCGCGGGGCTTCGTGGACGACGAGACGGCGTACGACCCGGCCGACTATCCGCACCTCGGCCAGGCCCATCTGCTGGCCGAGCGGCAGCAGCGGGTGGACGAGGGGGCCTTCGAGACGGGGCTCAGGGCACTGATCGACGGGCTGGCCGCCCAGTACGAGACAGTTCGGGCCACACCGAAGCGTATCTGAGGCACCCTGGAGGTATGCCGCAGACCACCGCGCCCAGCGCCACCACCGCCGGCTCCGGCGACGGCGACTCCTTCGGGCTTCCCCCCGCCCCGTCGGCCTCCCCCGGCTCGCTCCTCGCGGGCTTCGCCGCGCTGCTGGCCGACGAGACACGGGCCGTGTTCTGTCTGTCCCTGCTCGACGGACGGGCCTGGACGGCCGGCGAACTGGCGCGGGAGGCGGGTGTCGCCGCGTCCACCGCCAGCGAGCACATCGGGAAGCTGATCGCCGCCCGGCTGGTCACCGAGGAGCGGCAGGGGCGCCACCGGTACGTACGGCTGGCCGACGCGACCACCGCCGAACTGGTCGAATCGCTGGCCGCGCACGTCATGCCGGGCCGCGACAGCCCGCACATCGTGCGCGCGTCGAGGGCGAGCGGGGCCATGGCACGGGGACGTACCTGCTACGACCACTTCGCGGGCCGGCTCGGGGTGGCCCTCACCGATGCCATGGCACGGCGCGGGCTGCTGCTCATGGACGCGGGCTTCGCGCTCACCGAGCAGGGCACCCAGTGGTTCGGCGAGCGGGGAATCGCGCTGACGGGCGCCGGCCGGCGCCCGGTGGTCAGCTCGTGTCTGGACTGGACGGAGCGCCGGCGCCACTTGGCGGGGGTGGCGGGGGCGGGTCTGTGCCGGCTCGCCATGGAGTCGAAGTGGTGCGTACGCATCGGTACGGAGCGGGCGGTGCGGGTGACACCGACCGGGGAGCGCGTCTTCGCCGAACTCCTCGGGATCGAGGCGGCAGTACTTCGATGACAGCCGAACTGTTACGCGACGGGTGCGCCCGGGGCGAATCGGTCTCTCTTCCGGGTCAGAACTGGAGTGACTTGGTCTGGAGGTACTCGGCGAGCCCGTGCCGGCCGAATTCCCGGCCGACGCCCGACTGCTTGTAACCCCCGAAGGGGGCAAGGGGGTTGAACCGGCCGCCGTTGATGTCGACCTGGCCCGTGTCCATCCGACGGGCGAAGGCGACGGCCTCGCCCTCCTCGCCCGCCCACACGGCGCCCGCGAGGCCGTAGACGGTGCCGTTGGCGATGCGCAGGGCGTCGTCCTCGTCCTCGTACTTCAGGATGGACAGCACGGGGCCGAAGATCTCCTCCTGCGCGATCGTCATCTCCGGGGTGACGTCGGCGAAGACGGTCGGGGCGACGAAGTAGCCGGTCTCGTGCGGCGGTTGGGCTCCGCCCGCGACCAGCCGGGCGCCTTCGGCGACACCCTTGGCGATATAATCGAGCACCCGGGCGTGCTGGGCCGCGTTGACGAGGGGGCCCAGGCGGCACAGTTCGTCCGTCGGGTCGCCGGGACGGTACGAGGCGACAGCGGCCACGGCGGCATCGACCGCTTCGTCGTAGCGGTCGGCGTGGACGAGCATGCGGGTCCAGGCGCTGCACGTCTGGCCGGAGTTGGTCATCACGTTGGCGACCCCGGCCTTGACGGCCCTGGCGTGATCGGCGCTCGGCAGGATGACGTTCGCGGACTTCCCGCCCAGCTCCAGCGCGACCCGCTTGACGGCCGCTCCGGCGGTGGCGCCGATCCTGCGGCCGACGGCGGTGGAGCCGGTGAAGGACACCAGGTCGACGTCCTCGTGCGCGGCGAGCGCCTGCCCGGCGACGGCGCCGATACCCGTGACCACGTTGACGACACCCGCGGGCAGCCCCGCCTCGTGGACAGCCTCGGCGAAGAGCCGCGCGGTCAGCGGGGTGTCCTCGGCGGGCTTGACCACGATCGGGCAGCCGGCGGCCAGCGCGGGGGCGACCTTGGCGACGATCTGGTGCAGCGGGTAGTTCCAAGGGGTGATCGCCCCGACGACACCCACCGGCTCCATCAGCACCGTCGAGTTGCCGATCCGCTCCTCGAAGGCGTAGGAGGCGGCGAGTTCGGCGTACGACCCGGCGACGGTGACCGGCGAGGTGGCGTGCACCGCCCTCGACAGCCGTACCGGTGAGCCCAGTTCGGCGGTGACGGTCCCGGCGATCTCGTCCTTGCGGGCGGCCATCGCGTCCCGCAGGGCCGCGAGACGCGCCGCGCGTTCGGCGGGCGGGGTGGCGGCCCAGCCGGGGAAGGCGGCGCGCGCGGCACGTACGGCGGCGTCGATGTCCTCGGCGGTACCGGCCGGCACTTCGGCGATGACCTGCTCGGTCGCCGGGTTGACGACGGCGATGGCGTCGGGGCCGGCGGCGGGGCGCCACTCGCCGCCTATGTACATGCTGTCGTGTGCCTTCATCGCTGTTCCTCCCGGGGACTGCCGCATACCCAAACTAGCGGCGTTAGTTTTCCGGCGCCAGGGAGGGTGCTGGTCGAATGGGTGCCGGTCAGTGCTGGTCAGGCGGGAGCCAGCTCGACCGGGAAGCCGTTGAGGACCGACGTACCCGACAGCGGGTCGCGGCGGCTGCCGTCGAGCAGTTGGTTGACGTTGACGCCCGGCCGCGCGTGGGCCACCGCCATCCGGGTGCCCGGCCGGTCGTGGCCCCAGCCGTGCGGCACACTCACGACCCCGGCCCTGACCGTGTCGGTGATCTCCACCGGGATCGTGATCTCGCCCGCCTCGGTGGTGATACGCGCCGGCCTGCCGTCCGCGAGGCCGAGCCGTGCGGCGTCGGCGGGGTGGACCTGGACGGTGCAGCGGTTCGAACCGCCGTTGAGCGTCGGCACGTTGTGCATCCAGCTGTTGTTCGAGCGCAGATGACGGCGCCCGACGAGCACCAGGGACGCGGGGACGCCGGTGAGCGCGGCGCGCAGCCGGGGCAGGTCGGCGGCGATCGGCGCGGGGAGCAGTTCGACGTGTCCGCTGCGGGTCTTGAGTATCCCGGGGATCCGGGGCTTCAGCGGCCCGAGGTCGATGCCGTGCGGCCGGTCGGCGACCCGGGCGAGGGTGAGCCCGGCCGGGTCGGCGCCGAATCCGTCGCCGTACGGGCCCAGGCGCAGCATCAGGTCGAGCCGGCGCTCGGGGCCGCCGGTTCCGGTGAGTTCGGCGGCGAGTTCTTTCGGGTCGCGTCCGTGGACGGGTGAGAGCGGGTCGTCGACCGCCTCCGTGAGCGTATGGCTGATCACCTGGTCGTCGACGGCCGACGGGTCGGCCCCGTGCATCCCGCCCACGGCGAGCGCGAGCCGCGCGAAGATCTCGCACTCGTCCATCGAGCCCGCTTCCAGGGGGATGGCGGGCGGGCTGTAGCGGACCTGGTTGCGTACCGCGAAGCCGTTGAAGACGATGTCGAAGTGGGCGCTCCTGGAGGGCGGCGGCGGGGGCAGTACGACGTCCGCGTGCTGCGAGGTCTCGTTCAGGTACGGATCGACGCTGACCATGAAGTCCAGGCTGTCCAGGGCCCGTTCGATGCGGCTGCCGTCGGGCGCGGAGAGCGCGGGGTTGGCCGCCACGGCGATCACCGCGCGGATCCGCTCGTCACCGGGTGTCTCGATCTCCTCCGCGAGGACGGCGATGGGCAGTTCGCCCCTCACCTCCGGATGGCCGCCGACCCTGCTGGCCCAGCGGCCGAGCGTGAATCCCTTGCCGGGTCCCGCCGGGCGGGGCGCGCGGTCGGTCGCGGAGAGCGGGAAGAGGGCGCCGCCCGGCCGGTCGAGATTGCCGGTGACCGCGTTGAGGACGTCGATGAGCCAGCTGGTGAGTGTGCCGTACTCGACGGTGCAGCTTCCGATGCGTCCGTAGACGGCGGCGGTGGGCGCTGCGGCGAGTTCGCGCGCGAGGGTACGGATCTCCTCGGCGTCCAGGTCGCAGCCGGCCGCGACGGCCTCGGGCGTGAAGTCCTCTGTCGCCGCACGGAGTTCGTCGAGACCTTCGAGATGGCCGGCGAGCGCGCCGGGGTCGGTGAGCCCTTCCTCGAAGAGGACCTGGACGAGGGCGGCGAGCAGCAGCGCGTCCGTGCCCGGCCGGATCGCGAGGTGCCGGTCGGCGACGCGCGCGGTGCGGGTACGGCGCGGGTCGACGACGGTGAGGGTGCCGCCGCGCTCGCGCAGCGCCTTGAGCTTGCCGGGGAAGTCGGGCGCGGTGCAGAGACTCCCGTTGGAGTCAAGCGGGTTGGCCCCCAGGAGCAGCAGATGGCCGGTGTTGTCCAGGTCGGGCACGGGGATCGCGAAGGCGTCGCCGAAGAGCAGGCCGGACGAGACGTGCTTGGGCATCTGGTCGAGGGTGGAGGCGGTGAAGAGGTTGCGGGTGCGCAGCATGCCCAGCAGGACGGGCGGATAGAGGGTGCCGGCGATGGTGTGGACGTTGGGGTTGCCGAGGACGACGCCGACGGAGTGTGTTCCGTGCTCCTCGATCAGGGGGCGCAGCCGGGCGGCGACCAGGGCGAACGCCTCGTCCCAACTCGCCTCCCTCAGCTCGCCGTTCTCGCGTATCAGCGGGGTGCGCAGCCGGTCGGGGTCGGCGTCGAGCTCGCCGAAGGAGGCGCCCTTGGGGCAGATGAAGCCCTTGCTGAACACGTCGTCGTGGTCGCCGCGCGCTCCGGTGACCGTGGTCCCCTCGATCGTGAGGGTCAGTCCGCAGGTGGCCTCACAGAGGGGGCAGACACGCAGGGCGGTGCGGGCGGTGCCGGTGGGCGGCATGGGTCCTCCATGGGGCGGCGGCGATGACGCGCGGGCCGGTTGAGCATACCGAGCGGTACGGACAAAGGAAGGGGATGGCCGGTTCCGTACGCCGGGCCCCGCAAGGCCCGCCGACCGTCAGCCCAGCGTGCGTGCCAGATACGCGCGGACCAGCTCACGCGTCTCCGCGATGATGTCCGGATCGCCCGACGCGTCGTCACGGAAGGCGAGTTGGAACAGCGCGTCCGCCGCCTCGACGGCGACCAGGACCATCCGGCGCGGTACGGCGTCCGGGGCGCGGCCGAGCTGCGCGGCGAGCAGAGCGGTGAGGCGGTCCGCGACCCGGTGGTTGGCGTCGGGCACCGGCTCGCCGTCGGCGGTCCGCGCGGCGGGCGGACCGGGCGGCCCCGCCGGGACCCTGGTGCCGAAGTCGACCAGCCCGAAGCCGGGCACCGTGCGCTTCATGGCGAGGTACTCGTCGAGTACCGCGTCCAGAGCGGCCTGCCAGTCGGCGGCCGGGATCGTGGCGAGCCGACGCTCGACGCGGTCGGCGTAGCTGTCCAGATTGCGCCGGGCGAGCGCGTCGGTCATGGCGCGCTTGTTCCCGAAGAAGCGGTACACCGAGCCGATGGGCACGCCCGCGCGGGTGGCGACGGCGCGGGTGGACAGCTCCTCGTAGCCGGTCTCGTCCAGCAGTTCGGCGCAGGCGTCGAGGATCCGGGCGAGCCGCACCGCGCTGCGCTGCTGCACGGGGACCCTGCGGAGGCCCTCGTGGGTGTCGGCGCCGACTCCGTACACGGGCAGGCCCACCCTTCGGCGAGATACGTGGTGACGGGCGCGTACGACCGCGCCCCTTGGAGTCTCCCTCGCGGAGGGCCGCTGTTCGAGACGGCGCGACCGTACTTCCGTTCGCCCCTGCCGTGCGCCGCCTTTCTCGCCCGGCCGCCTGTTTCGGCCAACGCGGCCTGCCCCGTTGACGCACGACCGGCGGAATCCTACGGTGTTGCATAGGATTGATGGGTCCGGGCAGACGCGGCGGACAGCGGACAGGCGCACGCGGACGCTGCCACACGCGAAGAGCGACACGGGAGCGACGATGAGCGGCATCGAGCAGGCCAGGAAGACGGCCGAGAGCCTGGCGTACGCCACGGGCTTCGGCAACGAGCACAGCTCGGAGGCCGTCGCGGGCGCCCTGCCCGTCGGACGCAACTCGCCGCAGAGAGCCCCGCTCGGCCTGTACGCCGAGCAGTTGAGCGGCAGCGCCTTCACCGAGCCCCGCGCGCACAACCGCCGTTCCTGGCTCTACCGGATCCGCCCGTCGGCCGCGCACCCGCCGTTCACCCGGACCGGCAACGGCACGCTGCGCGCCGCCCCGTTCACCGATTCCGTGCCCGACCCCAACCGGCTGCGCTGGAACCCGCTGCCGGCGCCCGCCCCCGGCACGGACTTCCTGGCGGGCCTCTGGACACTCGGCGGCAACGGGGACGCCGCGCGGCGCACGGGCATGGCCGTGCACCTCTACCACGCCGACTCCCCCATGACCGACCGGGTGTTCAGCGACTCCGACGGCGAACTGCTGATCGTCCCCGAGCACGGCGGACTGCTGATCGTCACGGAGTTCGGCCTGCTGGCCGCCCGCCCCGGCGACATCGCGCTGATCCCGCGCGGCGTGCGTTTCCGGGTCGAGCTGCTGGACGAGACGGCGCGCGGATACGTCTGCGAGAACTACGGCCGCCCGTTCGTCCTCCCCGATCTCGGCCCGATCGGAGCCAACGGGCTGGCGAACGCACGGGACTTCCTCTCCCCCGTCGCCGCCTACGAGGACGTCGAGCGCCCCACCGAGGTGATCAACAAGTTCTGCGGAAACCTGTGGACCGCGACGTACGACCACTCCCCGCTCGATGTCGTCGCCTGGCACGGCAACCATTTGCCGTACGTCTACGATCTGCGCCGCTTCAATGTGATCGGCACGATCAGCTACGACCACCCGGATCCGTCGATCTTCACGGTGCTGACCTCGCCGTCCGACACCCCGGGACTGGCGGGCGTCGACTTCGTGGTCTTCGCGCCGCGCTGGCTGGTCGGCGAGAACACCTTCCGGCCGCCGTACTTCCACCGCAATGTGATGAGCGAGTACATGGGGCTGATCGAGGGCGCGTACGACGCCAAGGCGGAAGGCTTCGTGCCCGGCGGCGGCTCGCTGCACAACATGATGTCGGCGCACGGGCCCGACCGGGAGACGTTCGACCGGGCGAGCGGCACCGAGCTGAGGCCGCAGCGGATCGACGACGGGCTCGCCTTCATGTTCGAGACGCGCTGGCCGGTGACCGCCACCGCCCAGGCGGCGACGGCCGGACACCTTCAGACGGGTTACGACAAGGTGTGGCAGGGTCTGGAGCGCCACTTCAGGCCCACGCCAGGACCGGCCCCCACCGACAGACCCTGACCCGGCCGGACCGACCTGGACCGGTCCCGGACCGACCCGCCCGACTCGGAGCCCGCCGTGACCGCCTTCGCACCCGATTCGCTGGTCCTCAACCGCAAGCTGCCGCTCTGGTATCAGGTCTCGCAGTCGCTGCGTGCCTCCATACTCGGCCGGCGCCCGCACGATCCGCTGCGCCTTCCCACGGAGGAGCAGTTGGCGGAGCACTACGGCGTCAGTGTGCTGACGATGCGTCAGGCCCTCAAGGAGCTGGAGCAGGAGGGCCTGATCAGCCGGCACCGGCGGCGCGGCACGTTCATCGAGCCTGGTGCGCGGCGCGGTGCGCCCCGCCGGCTGCTGGGCTCCGTCGACGCGGTGGTGGCACAGCAGTCGGGCGATCGGACGACGGTGATCGGCCACGGCCGGGAGCCGGTGCCCGGCGACCTGGCCGAGTACTTCCCCGGTGTCGAGGAAGTGGCCCTCTACCGGCGGCTGCGCCGCGACGGCGAGAGCGGCGAGCCGGTCAACTGGGCGGAGAACGCGGTCCGTACGGAGATCGCGGACCGGCTCGATCCCGGCGATCTGGAGCGCTGGCCGATGACCAAGGTGCTGCGCGACGTGCTGGGGGTGCGCATCGGCCGGATCACTGACACGGTGGAGGCGACGCTCGCCGACCCGGCCACGGCCGGTCTGCTCCAAGTGCCACTGCTCAGCCCGATCCTGCACTACACGGGTGTCACGTGCGACGCGGACGGCCGGGTGGTGGACGTGGCCAGGATCCGCTACCGGGGCGACCGCTTCTCCTTCTCGGTGACCATGGAGACGGACTGACCCGGACCTCGGCCGGTTCCGCCCCGACCGGTGGGCAGGCCCGCCGTCGGACCCGGTCGGTACGCTTTCGCCGACGGCACGTACCGGACCGGGGAGGGGTGTGCCCGTATGACGGCCCCGCTGCTGAGCGACCTCATGCCGTGGTCGGCGGCGCCGCTGCGGCTCGGCCGCGGCTGGATCCTGGCGCCCGACGCCGCGTCGCTCACCGCGCGCTGGGACACGCTGATACGGGCCACGGGCGCCGAGCGCGAGACGCTGTTCCGGCCGACCCGGTCCCGTACGCCGCACAGTGCGGTCACCGCGCTGCCGGGACAGCTCACCGGCACGGGGAGGTTCGCGCGGGAGTCCGGGCGGTGCCCGGAGCCGTTGCGGGTGGGGCACGGACCGTTCGACGAGCGCTATCTGATTCCCGACCACCGGCTGATCGACGCGGCCAGGCCGGAGCTGTGGCGGGTCGCCGACGGGCGTCAGCTCTTCGCGGTGGAGCAGGGGTTCGTCCCCGGCGCCAAGGGGCCGGCGCTGCTGGTGAGCGCCCTGCTGCCGGACGGGCGCTCGCCCGCCGGGCGGCCGGGCCGGATCCGGCCGCTCTACCGGCGGCCCGGCGGCGTCGAACCCAATGTGACGCCCGGCCTCCTGGCGTCGCTGAGCGGGCGCCTGGGAGTCGAGGTCACTCCGGGCCGGTTGCTCGACTGGGCGGTCGCGGCTGCCCGGCCCTCGCCGCGCGGCTGTGTGGTGCCGCTGACCGCCGACCCGGACCTGTGGACCACGGGTGTGGAGCTGGGCGCTCTGCTGACCGGCGTCCAACTGCGCGGCGCCCGGGGCGGGGAGCGCCGCCGGCTGCCCGGCGGCCGGCGCCCGTACGTACGCGCCGCGATCCCCGCCCGCCCCACGACGATCGGTTACGACTCCGAGGACGAGACGCTCCACCTGGGTGACGGCCGGATCTCGCCCGTGCCGGCGGAGGCGTGGGACTTCCAGGTGGGCGGCGTACGGATGATCGAGCTGTGGTTCGAGCGCCGGGCGGAGCCGCCGGAGCCCGGCACCCTGGAGGCGATCGGTCCGCGCGCCTGGCCGCAGGAGTGGACCTCGGAGCTCCTCGATCTGATCACGGTGCTGGCGCTGCTCGCCGGACTGCGGCCCCGGCAGCGGGAGTTGGGCGAGGCGCTGGCCGCGGGTCCAGTGATCGGCGCCGACGAGTTGCGGGCCGCGGGAGTGCTCCCCGTACCCGACACCGCCCGGCGGCCCGCCTCCGTGCTGGACCACCACGAGGAGGGCCCGGAAGGGCAGTTCGCCCTCATCTGAACGGCCATCCGCTCAGTCACCGACGGGCGTCAGTCGCTCCCGAAGGCGTCCAGCACCCGGCTCAGCGCCCGGTCGAAGTAGGCCTCCATGTCGACGGGTCCCGAGTCCTCGGCGAAGGCCGCCGCCATCCGGGGGTACTGTCCGGAGGAGACCTGCTGGGACAGATACGCCATCCGGATCTCGTGCTCCCGCTCGGCCGACCAGGGCAGTGACCGGGTGCGCTCGGCGGTCTGGATCTCGTTGGCGACGTAGGTGGTGACGATGCCGTTCACCATGGCCACCAGCTCCATCTTCCGGCCGTACGGCAGGTCGAGCGGGTCCAGGCACCAGAGGCTGAACTCGAGGAACTTCATCGCGTTCGGGCTGAAGCCGTACGTCGCCGACATCAGGCGCGACATCCACGGATGGCGCCGCATCAATGCCCGTGCCCGGTGGGCGAGGCCCGTCAGATCGGCCCGCCAGTCGCCGGTGGGCCGCTCGGGCAGTTCGTGCTCCGCGGCGACCATGTCGGCCATCAGCTCGTACAGATCCTCCTTGCGCGGCACGTAGTTGTAGAGCGACATCGTGCCGCAGCCCAGCTCGGCGGCCACACGGCGCATCGAGACGGCTTCCATGCCGTCGGCGTCCGCGATCCGTACGGCGACGGCCGCGATCTCGGCGCGGGTGTGCGCGGGCCTCGGGCCACGGGCCGCGCGCTCGGGACGCGACCAGATCACTTCGGGTTCAGCAGGTCGCCCCGCCATCGGTCATCACCTCGTCGGCCATTCTCCCTCAGCGCCCAGTTACGTACGGCGTACGTAGTGAGCTACGATGAGCCGCATGGATACTACGTACGCCGTACTTAGTGAAGGTCTGGAGAAGCGGTTCGGTGACGTCCACGCCCTGCGGGGGCTGGATCTCGCCGTCGCCCGGGGCACCGTCTGCGGGGTGCTGGGACCGAACGGCGCGGGCAAGACCACCGCCGTACGCGTCCTCACCACGCTCAGCGCACCCGACGGCGGATCCGCCCGCGTCGCCGGGCACGACATCGTCAGGGAGCCGGCCGCGGTACGCCTGGCGATCGGCGTCGCCGGCCAGTACGCCTCCGTGGACAGCGAGTTGACCGGCCGGGAGAATCTCCGGCTCTTCGCGGGACTGCTCCGGCTGCGGGGAGCGGCCGGCCGGGCCCGCGCCGACGAGCTGCTGGAGCGGTTCGACCTCACCGAGGCGGCCGACCGGGCGGCCCGTACCTACTCCGGCGGAATGCGCCGCCGCCTCGACCTGGCGTCCAGCCTGCTCACCAGGCCCCAGGTGCTCTTCCTCGACGAGCCGACGACCGGTCTCGACCCGCAGAGCCGCGGGCGGATCTGGACGGCGGTACGCGAACTGGCCGACGAGGGCACGACCGTCCTGCTGACCACGCAGTATCTGGAGGAGGCCGACCGGCTGGCCGACGACATCGTGCTGATCGACCACGGCCGGGCCGCGCACCGGGGCACGCCCGCGGAGCTCAAGTCCCTCATCGGCTCGTACGCGGAGGTCGTGCTGGCCGGGGACGCCCCGCGGCCGGCGTTCGTCGCCGCGGCGGGCGTGCTCGACCAACTGACCGGCGCCGAGCCGGTGATCGACCGGGAGCGCCGGACGGTGGGGGCCGTGGCGGCGGGCGGCTCGCTCACCCTCCCCCGGATCGTCCGCGAACTGGACGCCGCCGGGGTGCCGGTGGTCGACGCCGCCCTGCGCCCGCCGACACTCGACGAGGTGTTCCTGCGCCTGACCGGCGGCGCGGGGGCGACTGGGACCGCCGGCCGGACGGGCCGCCCGGTGCGACCCACGGCCCGTACGACCACCGAGGAGAGTGCCGTATGAGCACCGTCGCCTACGACACCACCGCCGTCCTCGGCCGCCATCTGCGGCGGATCAGACACTCCCCCGGCGTGGTCGTCCTCACCCAGACCATGCCGATCACGATGCTGCTGTTCTTCGGCTTCGTCTTCGGCAGCGCGCTCGCGACGCCGGGCCAGGAGTACCGCGCCTTCCTGGTACCGGGGCTGCTGGCGGCCACGGCGGCCGGCGGCATCATGACCGGCATGTTCCAGTCCTCCCAGGACGTCCAGCGCGGGGTGATGGACCGGTTCCGTACGATGCCGATGAGCCGGGTCGCCGTACCGCTGGGCCAGACCGCGGCGGATCTGCTCACCACGGCGATCGGCATGGTCCCGCTCGTACTGGTCGGTCTCGCGGTGGGCTGGCGGATCGAGGGCGGCGTGCCCGGCGCACTCGGGGCCTTCGGTCTGCTGCTGCTCTTCCGCTTCGCGACCAACTGGGTCGGCGCGTATCTCGGACTGCTCATCCGCAACGAGGAGATCGCAGGACAACTGGGAAGCGTCACCTTCGTCCTGCCGCTGCTCTCGAACGCGTACATCCCCACCGACGGCCTGCCAAGCTGGCTCCGCACCGTCGCCGAGTGGAACCCGATCAGCGCGGTGGCGGCGGCCGTACGCGATCTGTGCGGCAACGCGTCGCCGAGTGCCGACGCGGCCTGGCCGACGGCCAATCCGGTGCTGGGTGCCCTGCTCTGGGGTCTGGTGATCCTGGCGGTGTTCGTACCGCTGACGGTCCGCGCCTACACGCGAAGCGGCGAATAGCCGCCCACCGCACCGCTGTTACGGCTCTGTCCCCTCGCCTCCCCTGTCGCTGCCGCCGGTTCACGTTGCCGGGTGGTGACGCGGCGGCACCTCTGGGGGAATCCCGGCGCTCGGCGAACACACCGACGCACCGCCGCGCGCCCTGGGAGTGACGGGCGAGCGGAGAGCGGCGCTGCGTCGGGACGGTGTGATCACCCGAGCGTGCTCCGGTGGTCGGCGACCGCCGACCGGCTGGGTCAGTGGCGGCTGCCGAAGAGGGACCGTCGCAGCCGCCTCAGCGGTGCGAACAGGGAGACACGCGCGCTCTTGCTCCTGCGGGTCCGTACCTCGTCGCGCGAGGTCAGCTCCCGCATGAGGCTCGTCGCCTCGGCCGTCTCGCGCTGCGGGACGGCAGGGCCGCCGAGCACCGACAGATGACGGTCGAGCCGTGAACTGGTCGCGCTGCTCCCACATGTGATGGCAGGGACTCGCGCCCTGCTGTGCACTATCTGATCCATGTCACTCCCCACCCGTACGAGGGCACCCGGCTCGGGCAGGTTAACCCTATCGCCCCCGTGGGACACACGTGTATCCCGCCTCAGGGATTGACAACACCCGTTGGGGGATGGCAGTTCGCCCGGTGAATCCATTGCATTCCAGGGCGAGTTGGACAATCGACCCGCGAAGAGTTCGATGAGATCGAAGGTCGGTTCCTGCCCGCCCGCCCCAGGTGGGCGGACGGACAGGCTTCTCACCGGTGGTCAGTTCGTACGATCCGCGATTGGGTCAGACGGCCGAGGAGAAGGCCGGCAGATAACCACCCGACTGGCCCTGGGCGGTGGGGTGGTACGACTCGCCGATCGGGAGGCTGACGCTGTGCAGCCAGGACGCCGACGAGCAGATCTCATGACCGGTGAAGGGTCCTGTGACGTCCGCGAAGCTGTAGCCGTGGTCGGCGGCACGCTTGGCGAGCAGGTCGTTCAGGTGGTCGGCGGCCCCGTTGATCGCGGCGCGCTCGGTCTCGGTCATGCCCACCAGGCAGGAGCCGTTGAGCTTGTAGAAGCGCGGGTAGCCGATCACGACGACCTTGGCGGCGGGGGCCTTGGCGCTGATCGCGTTGTAGACCGAGTCGAGCTGGCCGGGCAGCGTGTTGGTGACATAGCTGCGGGCCTGGTTCACGCGCGCCACACAACTGGCCTCGGACTGGAGGACACAGGTGGTCATGACGTCGGCGAAGCCGGCGTCGTTGCCGCCGACGGTGATGCTGACGAGGTCGGTCCCGGAGTTGACCGGGCCGAGCTGACTGCCGGTCACGTCACCCGTACGAGCGCCCGAGCAGGCGGTGAAGGCGAACGACGAGGGCGAGTTGGCCGCGGCCCAGAGGGACGGGTAAGCCTTGCTGCTGCGCTTGCAGTCGCCGCTGCCGCTGTCGTACGAACCGGACCCCAGTCCGGATGAGTAGGAGTCACCGAGGGCGACGTAGTCGAGTGCCGCGTTCTCGGCCGCCTGGGCCTGGCCGGCCCCGGTGAGGGCGAGGGCCGCGCCGAGCAGGAGCGTGGACGTCAGGGCGGCGAATCTGGACAGCTTCATGAAACCTCCATTGAGCAGGATCTCTGCCTCAACGTTCGTACCAGGGACGGGACTTGACCGTAAGTGTCCATGCCAAGTCAATCTGGTGAGAACTTACTGATGGACGCGCGTATACCGAGCGAACCGGCAGGAAGCGGATCGCCGGCCGGCGGACCGAGTAAATCCGAACACGGATGTTCCGGAAGCCGATGCCGAAGTAAGGCCAAATCGCAAATAGGCACGGTGATGTCGCAGCCCTTGCCATACAGTCCTAAGTATCAATACCTTCGGACATCCACCCGCATCGGACCGTCATGGAGAGCGACTTCAGGGGAGGGCTCGGACGTCGCGACGGCTCCCGGCGCGGGGCGCGGTAGGGGGGTGCCGCGCGGCGCTCGCTTTCTCGACTCACCCGGCGGCGAGGAGTCAACGCCGCCGCGTACAGGGTGAGAACCCCCCTTTCGAACCGGCACATCATCCGGACCGCCCGGGGGCGGGCGGTCCACCGGTGGAGAGGGAAAGATCCCGTGAGCTCATTCCTGCGCCCGACGACCTCGGGCGAAGACCCGTTAGGCCTGCCGTTTTCCGATGACGACCTGGACGAACACGTACTCGAAGGCCGGTTCCGGCCGGTCTCCTCGTATCTCGCGATCGCGCCGCCGGTGAGCGTGGTGATCCCGGCGATGAACGAGGCGGAGAATCTGCCGTACGTGTTCAAGACACTGCCCGACTGGATCCATGAAGTCGTCCTCGTGGACGGGAACTCGACCGACGGCACGGTCCGCGTCGCACGGGAGCTGTGGCCGGGCATCAAGGTCGTGGAACAGCGCGGCAAGGGCAAGGGTGACGCCCTGATCAGCGGCTTCGCCGCGTGCACGGGCGACATCATCGTGATGATCGACGCGGACGGCTCGGCCGACGGCCAGGAGATCGTCAGCTATGTGTCGGCCCTGGTCTCGGGCGCCGACTTCGCCAAGGGGTCGCGGTTCGCCAACGGCGGCGGCACGGACGACATGACACTGATCCGCAGGCTCGGCAACGCCGTGCTCTGCTCGGTCGTGAACGCCAAGTTCGGCGCCCGCTACACCGACCTCTGCTACGGCTACAACGCCTTCTGGCGGCACTGCCTGGACCGGATCACGCTCGACTGCACCGGGTTCGAGGTCGAGACCCTGATGAACATCCGGGTCGTCAAGGCCGGTCTGAAGGTGCAGGAGATCCCGAGCCACGAGTACGACCGGATCCATGGCGTGAGCAATCTCCGGGCCGTACGCGACGGGCTGCGGGTGCTGAAGGTCATCCTCCGGGAGAAGGGCGTCCCGAGGTCGGCGCGGCGCAAGCCGCGCACCGTCCGGGCGGCGCTCCCGCTCGCCGTCCGTCCGGGCCTCCCGGGGCCCATGATCGGGCGGGGGGAGGTGTCTTGATCGACCGTCAGCTCCACCGTTCGTTCTCCGTGGTCGTCTGCGCGTACACGGAGGAGCGCTGGGAGGACATTCTCGCCGCGGTCGCCTCCGTACGGAGTCAGTCGATGCCGGCCACGGAGACGCTGCTCGTGGTCGACCACAACGAGACGCTGCGGACACGCCTTCGCGCGGAGTACGCCGGGGCGTCGGCGGCGGACGGCGGGGAGGTGCGGGTGCTCGCCAACGCGGGCCCCCGCGGGCTCTCGGCCGGACGTAACACCGGAATCGCCGCAGCGCGGGGGGAGTTCGTGGCCTTCCTGGACGACGACGCCGTGGCCGAGCACGACTGGCTGCGGTATCTCGCCGCGGGTTACGGGGACGCGCGGGTGATGGCGGTCGGCGGCAGGACGCTGCCCGCCTGGGCGTCCGGGAGCCGGCCCGCCTGGTTCCCGGAGGAGTTCGACTGGGTCGTCGGCTGTACGTACCGGGGGCTGCCGCCCGGCAAGGTGCGGGTCCGCAACATCCTGGGCGGCAACGCCTCGTTCCGCCGTACGGCTTTCGACGCGGCGGGCGGCTTCGCGACCGGCATCGGGCGGGACGGCGACAAGCGTCCGCTGGGCTGCGAGGAGACGGAGCTGTGCATCAGGCTCGGCGAGGCGCTGCCGCACGCGGTCCTGCTGATCGACGACCGCGCGGTGATCCACCACAAGGTCCCCGAATCGCGCATGGGGTTCGGGTACTTCCGCAGCCGCGCCTACGCCGAAGGGCTCTCGAAGGCGCTGGTCGCCCGGAGTGTCGGCGCGGGCAAGGGACTTGAGTCCGAGCGTCGCTATGCCACCCGGGTGCTGCCCGCGGGGGTGGCGCGCGGGCTGCGGGACGCCGTGCGGGGCCGGGAACGGGGCGGCGCTGGGCGGGCCGGGGCGATCGTGGCGGGGGTGCTGACGACGGCGGCCGGTTTTTTGGTGGGCAGTGCCCGGACGCGCCGGGGCGCGGTCACATTCTCGTCCGGTCCGATCAGTCCGGTGGCCTCATCGGCTTCGTCAACTCCGGCTTCGGCGCGGGAGAGTCCACGGGGAGCCGTCGTATGAGCATGGGCATGGGGGACGGCGCACCACCACGCCCGGGGCCGGTGCCGGGATCCGAGTTGCCCGTGCCGATCCTGATGTACCACGCGATCGCGCACCGGCCGGCCCCGTCGGTGCGCGCCCTGTCGGTGTCGCCCGACGCGTTCGCCGAGCAGCTCGCGCTGCTCGGCGAGCGCGGGTTCACCCCGCTGACGACGGCGGCGCTGGCCGCCGCGTGGCGGGGGGACGGGCGGCTGCCCGAGCGGCCTGTGCTGATCACGTTCGACGACGGCTACGAGGGCGTGCACCGGTACGCACTGCCCGCCCTGGCCCGGCACGGCTTCGCGGCCACCCTGTTCGTCTCCACGGGGTGGCTGCGCGGCCCGTACGACGAGGGCGGCGCACTCGACACGATGCTCGACTGGGACCAGGTGCGCCAACTGGCCGCCGCCGGGGTGGAGATCGGCGGCCACAGCCATACGCACCCGCAGCTGGACCGGCTCGGCGACGCGCGTCTTCGCCACGAGGCGGTGCGCTGCCGGGAGATCGTCGCCGCCGAACTGGGCGCCGCGCCGGTCTCGTTCGCGTATCCGTACGGCTACTCCACCCGCCGGGTGCGGCGCGCCGTGCGGGCGGCCGGGTTCGCGCAGTCGCTGGCCGTGGGCAACGGGCCGGCCCGCCGGCGGCAGGGCCCGTACGCCCTGGAACGGCTTACGGTGCGGCGCTCCACGGAGATCGGGGAGTTCGGGCGGCTGGTCGACGGCCGGTCCGTCGGCCGCCTCTTCGCCGGGGACCGGGCGCTGACGAAGGCGTACGCGGTGGTACGCGCGGCCCGCCGGGCCACGCGGGCGGTCGGCGGCGGCTGACCGGACCAGCGGGCGCCGCCGGGGCAAAACACCGTGCGTCGGCGGCGCCCGTGCCGGATCATGGGCGACATGTCTGCCAAGCCTCAGGACGCCCTGCCGATCCGGCTGAACGTCGACGACAGCGACTCCCCGTCGGATGTCGTCGACGCGCTCTTTCTCGGCCGTTTCGCGACGGGCGAGCAGCCGCACTCGCACAGTTCGTCGATCGACCGCGTCAAGTCCGGTGTCTCCCTGCTGCCGCCGGGCGCCACCGTGCTGCGCTCGGCGCGCGACGACGACCGCAGTGCCACGCTGGCCGAGGGCGACGGCTGGACGCTGCTCGTCTCCCGCTGGAACCGGGGCGCGGACGTGACGGTGACCGCGACCAGCTCCGAACTCGCCGAGAAGGTGCACCGCCAGGCGACGGACGGGGCGCAGGACGAGCCGGAGCCGGTGCCCGAGAACGTGACCATGGGGTTCTGGTACGTGTCGCCGCGCCGCGGCCCGCACCGCACGACCCGGCAGATCGCGGCCGGCACGTGGGACGAGGTCAGGGACAACTACACGGCGCCGGTGGCCGACGCGATGGACCGGCTCATGAAGGTGACCCCGGACGACATCGCGGGACGGCTGCTCCTGCTGCACGGCCCGCCCGGCACCGGGAAGACCTCGGCGCTGCGCACGCTGGCCCGGTCCTGGCGCGACTGGTGCCAGGTCGACTGCGTCCTGGACCCGGAGCGGCTCTTCAACGACGTCGGCTATCTGATGGACATCGCGATCGGCGAGGACGAGGGCTCGTCCAAGGGCCGCTGGCGGCTGCTGCTCCTGGAGGACTGCGACGAGCTGATCCGGGGCGAGGCCAAGCACACGGCGGGCCAGGCGCTCTCCCGGCTGCTGAATCTCACCGACGGGCTGCTCGGCCAGGGCCGTAACGTCCTGGTGGGCGTGACGACCAACGAGGACCTGGAACGGCTCCACCCGGCGGTCGTCAGGCCCGGCCGCTGTCTGGCCCGGATCGAGGTCGGCTCGCTGACCCGCCCGGAGGCGGAGCGCTGGCTGAGCCGGGAGGAGGGCGACTGGGAGGGGGCGGTGGGCCGGGAGGGCGCGACGCTGGCCGAACTGTTCGCACTGCGCCGGGGCGGCGGCCCGACGTCGGTCCCGGGTCAGTCGAAGGGCGCGGACGCGGGGCTGTACCTGTAGTTGGCCCGCTGCTACCAGCCGGCCGGCCGCTCCCACCTGGCGTACCTTTTGCGTCATTTTTCCAGGCCGGGGCTACTGTGAAGCCATGACTTCCGACGGGGCGGACCGGTCCACCGCCAAGGCCGATGCCGAGGCCGTGAGCTGCCGCGGACTGGACTACTCGTTCGGTGACACCAAGGCCGTCGACGGCCTCGACCTGTCCGTCCGTACCGGCGAGATCTTCGGTCTGCTCGGCCCCAACGGCGCCGGCAAGACGACCGCGATCCGCTGCGTCACCACGTTGCTGCCGGTCCCCGCGGGCATCGTCAAGGTGTTCGGACACGACGCCGCGAAGGACAAGATGGCGGTACGCCGCCTGCTCGGGTACGTGCCGCAGCAACTGTCCGCCGACGCGACGCTGACCGGGCGCGAGAACGTGACCCTGTTCGCCCGCGTCTTCGACGTCCCGCGCCATGAGCGAGCCGCGCGGGTCGCGCAGGCGCTGGACGTGGTCGACCTCTCCGGGGCCGCCGACCGGATGGCCCAGACGTACTCGGGCGGCATGATCCGCCGGCTGGAACTCGCGCAGGCGCTGGTGAGCGCACCCCGGCTGCTGATGCTGGACGAGCCGACGATCGGTCTCGACCCGATCGCCCGGAGCAGCGTCTGGGACCACATCAACGCGGTGCGGCGGGCCACGGGTATGACCGTGCTGGTGACCACGCACTACATGGACGAGGCCCAGCAGTACTGCGACCGGGTCGGGCTGATGCACCGTGGCCGGATCCACGCCCTCGGCACACCCGACGAGCTGCGGGAAGAGCTGCGCGAACGCCGCCGCGCCGAGGCGGGTGAGACGGGTGAGGCGGGTGCGTCCCGTAAGTCCGGTGGGACCGGTGAGACGGCCGAACCTGGCGCGTCCCGCGCAGCCGCGCGGAGCGACACCCTCCCCACCCTGGAGGACGTCTTCCGCGATGTGGTCGGCCAGGGCCTGGAGGAGGAAGGAGGCACCTACCGCGATGTCAGAACCACCCGCCGGACGGCGTCCAGACTCGGCTGAGGACGTCGATCCCGCCCGCTTCGAGCTGCTGCTCGTACCACCGCGGCCCCGAACGGGCCTGCGCGTCCTGCCCTCCAGAGTCATCGCCATGTGCGTGGTCGAGCTCCAGAAGCTCCGCCACGACCGCACCGAGCTCTACACCCGGGCCGTCCAGCCGGCCCTCTGGCTGCTGATCTTCGGCGAGACCTTCACCCATCTCAGGGCCATCCCGACCGGCGGCATCCCCTACATCGACTTCCTCGCGCCCGGCATCATCGCCCAGTCCGCGATGTTCATCGCGATCTTCTACGGCATCATGATCATCTGGGAGCGGGACGCCGGAATCCTGACCAAACTCCTGGTCACCCCGACCCCGCGAGCCGCCCTGATCAGCGGCAAGGCGTTCGCCTCCGGGGTGAAGGCACTGATCCAGGCGCTCGTGGTGATCCTCATCGCCGCCGCCCTCGGGGTGGGGCTGACCTGGAACCCGCTGAAACTGCTCGGGGTCGCGGTCGCGGTGATCCTCGGCTCGGCCTTCTTCTCGTGTCTGTCGATCACGATCGCCGGCATCGTCCTCACCCGGGACCGGCTGATGGGCATCGGCCAGGCGATCACGATGCCGCTCTTCTTCGCGTCGAACGCGCTGTATCCGGTGGCGATCATGCCGGCCTGGCTCCAGGTGGTCAGCAAGATCAACCCGCTCAGCTACCAGGTGGACGCCCTGCGCGGACTGCTGCTCGGTACCTCGTCCCATCTGCTGCTCGATTTCGGGGTGCTGCTCTTCGCGGCGGTGCTGGGGATCACCGCGGCGTCGTCGCTGCTGGGGCGGCTCGCCAGATGACGCCGGGGGCCGGCCCGCCCCAGAGGGCCCGCCCTCAGCGCGAGTACGCCGCCCGCACCGCGTCCTCCGCCAGCGACAGCGCCTCCGCGCGCGCCAGACCGAGCCGTCTCGCCTGCCGCGCGTACTCCTGGGCCGCTGCCGCCGCCTTGCGGTCGGCCGCGTCGCCCGCCGCCGCGATGAACGTGCCGTTGCGCCCGCGCGTCTCGATCACCCCGTCCGACTCCAGGGCCCGGTAGGCCTTGGCCACGGTGTTCGCCGCGAGGCCGAGTTCCTCGGCGAAGCCGCGTACCGTCGGGAGCTTGTGTCCCACGGGCAGCGCGCCGGAGCGCGCCTGTTCGGAGATCTGGGTGCGCAACTGCTCGTACGGAGCGGTGGCATCGTCGTCATCGATGGAGATCTTCAAGGTCACAGGGCTGATTCTCCCTCATCTCCCGCGCTTGGGAGCCGAGAAAAATAGGGGGCGTTCCGGTGGTGCGGCCACGTAGCGTGCCGCTCCATGACTGTGATCGTTCGTGATTTCCGCCCCGGGGACGCCGCCGCCGTCGTCCGCGTCCGGCGTGCCACCATCCCGTACTCCGTGACGACCGAGGAGTCCCTGCACTTCACCGTGCGCAGCGCCAACCCGGCGGCGAAGTACCGCATGCTGGTCGCCGAGGACGGCGGCGAGGTGATCGGCATGTCGCACGTCGGTCTCGCCTACGACAGCGCCGAGCCCGGTCAGTCCCGGGTCAACCCCCATGTGCACCCCGACTACACGGGCAGGGGCGTGGGATCCGCGATCCTGCGGGCGGCCGAGGAACATCTGGCCGCCGAGGGCGCGACCACCGCCTTCGGCTGGGTGAACGACGAGCCCGCGTCCCTCGCCTTCGCCGCCCGCCGGGGCTACTCGCCGCTGCGTACCGCCCGCTTCCAGCGCCTCGATCTGGCGGGTGCCACGCTGCCCGAGCCGCTGAGGCTGCCCGCGGGCTGCGCGGTGGCGACGGCGGCGGACTTCACCGACGACCCGCGCGCGCTGTTCGAGGCGGACGCAGAGGCGACGGCGGACGAACCGGGCGACGTCAACACGAACCTCGACGACTACGAGGACTGGCTGAACAACGTCTGGCACCACCCCTGTCTGGACCGCCGGCTCAGCACCCTCGTGGTCGCCGACGGCAGGATCGCGGCCTTCGCCCTTGTCCACACGGACCGTGCCACGACCTATCTGTCGGCCATGACGGGCACGCTGCGCGAGCATCGCGGCCGGGGTCTGGCCAAGGCCGCCAAGGCCGACTCCCTGCGCCGGGCCCGCGCCGCCGGTTACACCGACGCGTTCACCAACAACGACGCGCACAACGAGCCGATGCTGGCGGTCAACCGCTGGTTCGGCTATCAGGTCTCTGCCTCGGAGGTACGCCATGTCCGCGAGCTCACCTGACTCGGGCGGGGCCCCCGCGGTCCAGGTCGATGTGCGACTGGTCAAGGCGGGTGCGAAGAAGATCCGCTACCCCGCCTCCCTCGTCGCCGACGACGGCACCCATGTGGTGGTGCGCGCGCCGTGGGCGGCCGAGGGCGTACGGGACTTCGGCTTCGTACGCTTCGAGCCCGGCGACGTCTTCACCGAGCACTACTGGCGTGACCGCTGGTACGCGGTGAAGGAGGTCCGCACGGGCGACGGCGTTCTCAAGGGCTGGTACTGCGACGTGACACGGCCGGCGGTCGTGCGTGGCCGGGGTCCGGGAGAACTCCGGTACGAGTTGGTGGTCGAGGACCTGGACCTCGATCTGTGGGCGTCGGCCGACGGCGGGACCGTACTGCGGCTCGACGAGGACGAGTTCGATGAGAGCGGCCTCGCCGAGCGGGACCCGGTCGCCGCCGACGCGGCCCGCCGCGCGCTGGACGAGCTCGAACTCCTCGTACGCGACGGCGCGTTCACGGCCCTTCTCGGTCGCCCGCTCCCCTCGTAGCACCCGTGTCCGTCTTGGCCAGCAGGGTCGCGCGCGGTGTGCCCGCCGGGTCGTGGGCGATGGAGTCGGCGTCGTCGTGCCAGTGGATGACGAAGCGCTCCCCCGCGCGGTACGCCTCCAGGCCCGCGCGGCAGTAGGCGACCATGTCGTCCGGGAGCGCGGAGAGCGGGTGCCAGAAGAGGCCCGAACACTTCTCGGGCTCCCGGTTGTACGGCTCCCAGGCCGTGCGCCCCGCGTCGTACCCAACCTCGAAGAACCAGCCGGTGCGCGGCCGGCCGCCGGGGCCTCGGTGGTGCATGACCAGAGCCGTACGCAGGTCTTCCGGGTCCAGTTGGGCGCCGATCTCCTCGGCGGCCTCGCGGATCATCGCCGTACGGACGTCCTCGCCGTCCTCGACGTGCCCCGCCGGGCAGTTGAGCAGTCCGTCGCCGTAGCCCGTGCCGGACCGGCGGGCGAGCAGCACCTCGTCGCCCCTGCGCAGGATCAGATGGACGTCGACCACTTCCGTGTGGCGGCGCCGCTCCGCCGCGTGGGCGATCAGCGCGTACCGCTCGTCGTCCACGGCGCGGCCCCAGAGCGCGGCATCGGCCGACAGATGCTCGTGCTGGACGCGCTCGACGAGCGGGGCGACGGACATCGTGACACGTGTCGCCGGGAGTCCGGCGCCTGACCAGACACCTTCGATCAGGACCAGCCGGCCGCCGGGCCGCAGCAGCGACAGCCAGTGGGTCAGGGCCCTGTCCGGATCGGGCAGCAGCCACAGCACATGGCGGGCCATGATCACGTCGAACGTCCGCTCCCCCACGGGCGGTCTGGCCGCGTCGCCGACCAGCACCTCGGTGTCCGTGCCTGACAGCTTGGCCCTGGCGAGTCCGACCATGCGCGGCGAGAGGTCGACGGCGGAGACGCGGTGGCCCAGCTCGGTGGCGAGGAGGGCGAGGCTGCCGGTGCCGCAGCCGAGGTCGAGCACCCTCGACGGCTCGGCCGGCAGCCAGCCGGCGAGCTTGGCGGACCACGCCTTGCGCACGGCCGGATCGAGCAGCCCGTGGTCGGGCTCCTCGTCGAAGGAGTCTGCCGCGTCGTCCCAGTCGATCGGGGTCATGAGTCGATGGTCCCATCCACCACCGACAGTTCGGACCGGCGGGCATTCGGTCACCGGCCGCACGGCCGGTTCTCGACTCGGCCGCGGGGGGGGGTGGACAGCGGGGGCGCCGGCGGCGGGGGCGGGGTGGCCGGGCCTGTTGTTGTGGTGGAGGGGCGCCCGGGGAG